>CAXNER010000013.1:0-9952 GCA_964201315.1 Legionellaceae bacterium | reverse complement strand
GACTCAGAACTTCCTTCAATCGCAGGCTAGTAGTAATGGTGTAGAGACATTTCAAAAAATTTCTTATGCTTGGGGTTGGGGCTTTAAGCTAGATGGTTCCTACCATTTTAATACCGGAAATGATCTTGATTTGAATTGGTACCATTACGATAAAACAACCAATGGGATTTTTCCACAGCAGCCTGCCACGACTGATCGCCATGGGCATAGTGTACCTGAACATGTGAGTAGTGGTGTAAAATCCAAGTGGGATGCTGTGAATCTAGAGTTTGCTCAGCGTGTCGATTTTGGAGAGTATAAAAATATTCGTTTCCATGGCGGTGTTCAATATGCCCACATCGAGAATACTTTATTTGTAACAGATACTGTTAGCATATACAGTTTCGCGGGCTCTGCGAATGAGACGTACAATGGTTTTGGTCCCCGTGTTGGCGCTGATATGTCATACGGCTGGAGCAATGGATTTTCTGTTTATGCAAATGGGGCCACACTATTATTGGTGGGTTCTTCTGGTTTTACTGATATAGAGTCGTTTGATTCCAGACGTGTAAATTCCGCCACCGCCTCGGCGACCGCTATTGTTCCTGAACTTGAAGTGAAAATAGGTGCAAAATATACCTATGCCATTGCACAAGGTGATTTAAGTTTAGATGCGGGTTGGATGTGGCTTAATTATTTCAATGCGCAACAAGACAGTGATGGCAGCGCGTCTATTCAACTAACAGACTTTGGCTTACAGGGGCCTTATATTGGTTTGAAGTGGCTGGGTAATATTGCTTAATCTATAAAAAGGTGGTTTCTTTAAGACCATCGTGTGCGAGACGTTGCTATGGTGGAGTTGCAGTGATTCTTTGAAGTCGATGCTACAGGGAATCGCTGGTATAATTCTACCATTATCCTTTTTCTCATTATTGAGAAGGTGTCATATCCATCAGGAGCGCTCTGCCTATGAATAAACCTCGCCTCATTATTGGTATTAGTGGTGCATCGGGCATTATTTATGGCATACGTCTTTTGCAAATTTTGCAACCCTTGCCTATCGAAACCCATTTGGTTGTGACTAAATCAGCACAATTGACACGGGCCTATGAAACGTCAACGAGTGCTGCCGAGCTTAAATCGTTAGCAGATGTTTATTATCGCTGTAATGATGTGGCAGCACCCATTGCTAGTGGTTCGTTTAAGACCATGGGCATGATTATTGCCCCTTGTTCAATGAAAAGCTTAGGCGAGATTGCGCAAGGCTGCGGTGGAAATTTATTAACGCGCGCGGCCGATGTTGTATTGAAGGAGCGCCGTCGTTTGGTGTTGATGCCACGTGAATCCCCCTTGCATCTCGTTCACTTGCAAAACATGGTGGCCATTACGCAAATGGGAGGCATTATTTGCCCGCCAGTACCTGCTTTTTATCATAAACCAGACACCATCATGGATTTAGTGAACGATAGTGTGTCACGAGTGTTGGATTTATTTGACCTCGACAGTGGATTATCACGGCCTTGGATGGGTGGAGCATAGTCTTTATTGATAATAGGTTGGATCTTTAACCCCCGCTGCTGCAAACCCACGTTTTCGCAATACACAGCTGTCGCAGTGCCCGCAGGCGGCACCGACGGTATCCAATTGATAACAAGAGACGGTTAGGCTGTAATCAACGCCTAATTTTAGGCCAGCTTGAATGATCTCTGATTTACTTAGCTGCAATAGAGGGGCTTGGATAGTAAAACTCCGACCCTCAACCCCTGCTTTGGTAGCAACATTGGCCAATGTTTGAAAGGCATGAATGAACTCAGGACGGCAATCAGGATAGCCAGAATAATCCACAGCATTTGCGCCAATGAAAATATCATAAGCCCCAATGCTTTCAGCAAGACCAAGGGCTATGCTTAAAAAAACGGTGTTACGAGCGGGGACGTAAGTAACCGGGATATCGCTAGAGCCCTCATAGGTTGGTACATCAATGGTTGCGTCGGTGAGCGCTGAAGCACCGAATTGGCCAATATCAAGGTTAACCACTCGATGGTCTGTTACACCCATTTTTTGTGCAATGATACTCGCGGCAGTTAGTTCGTAGGCATGCCGTTGCCCGTAAGAAAAGCTTAATGCATAACAGACAAACCCTTCTGCCTTTGCCATGGCAAGGCATGTAGCAGAGTCTAAGCCTCCAGACAATAAAATGACTGCTTTTTTCATGTGTATTTCCCCATTTGCAACGTTTGGCTAACTACTGTTAAAATGCGGCGCAATTATGCCATTGGATGGATAGCGTTGACGACTTTATTTTTCCCTGTAATTCTCGCTGGTGGTTCTGGCACAAGACTGTGGCCATTGTCACGGAAAAACTTTCCCAAGCAATTTTTGCGTCTTCAGGGTGAGTCATCGCTTTTGCAACAAACACTGCAACGAGCAATCACGCTTCCTCATGCTAAAACAGTGGTCGTCGGTAACGAGGCGCATTATTTTCTTTGCCAAGAGCAATTGCAAGCTTACGCTGCTGACATCACTTATTTGCTCGAGCCTTGTGCACGTAATACGGCCCCTGCTATTGCGAGTGCCGCGCATTATATTGCAACTATAGCGGGTCCCGATGCAGTGATGCTCATCCTGCCCTCAGATCATTGGATTGCCAATGATAGCGCGTGGCTAAGCGCTATGCTGAAGGGCGCGCAATTCGCCTCTTGCAAGCAGGCCTTGGTTACGTTTGGTATTAAGCCTCACGAGGCGAAAACAGGGTACGGTTACATTGAGGCTGCAGCGCTATTGGCGCCTGATGTGTTTGGCGTTGCTCGTTTTAGGGAAAAACCAGACGCAAAAACTGCAGAAAAATTTATCGCTAGTGGCAATTACTATTGGAACAGTGGCATGTTCGTGTGCCAGGCTGGCACCTATCTTGATGAATTAAAACAGCATGCGCCCGATATTTATACTCACAGCAAGGGGGCGGTGGCTCGTGCTTACCATCACCATGATTATCTTCGTCTTGAGGCGGATGCGTTTGCACGATGCCGTGATGAGTCCATTGATTATGCTGTTATGGAAAATACAGACAACGCGGTCGTTATCCCTGTTGATATTCAATGGAGTGATTTAGGCTGTTGGGCGTCCGTTGCTGAATCAAACGAACATGATGAAAATGGCAACGCATTGCATGGCAAGGTTATTGTAAAGGATAGCCATAATTGCCTTATCAGTAGCGAAGATACGTTAGTGACAACGCTAGGCATTAACGATCAAATCATTGTGGTGACGGCAGATGCCGTGCTTGTTGCTGACAAGCGTTATTCGCAACAAGTCAAAGACATTGTCAAATCACTTGGTATAGAGCATCAGCAATTGGCCAATGAACATCAGCGAGCCTCGCGTCCTTGGGGGTATTATGAAGTGTTGGCGGAAGGCCCGACATTTAAAGTGAAACGTTTGATGGTCAAACCAGGGGCTAAATTATCATTGCAAATGCATCAGCACCGAGCGGAGCATTGGGTTGTGGTTAGTGGGGAAGCGGACGTTGTGAATGATGATAAAGTGATGCGTTTAACCACTAACCAATCAACGTATATCCCTGAAAAAACCCGCCATCGACTTAGTAACCCCGGAAGTGAGCCTTTGTACGTGATTGAAGTGCAAAGTGGTAGCTACCTCGGTGAAGATGATATCACGCGGTTTGATGATATCTATCAACGTAAAATATGTACAGTTGAACCCGCTTAACAGCACACCTAAAACGCTATGTTGACAGCCCTTAATATTAAAGTTTAAGTAAATATTGGTATCAATTATGTAAAGTCGTCACCGGCTACCTTTCGAAAGTCTCGCCACTGTTGTATTTCTATAATTGTTGTATCGGAATCCTAAGTAATCCTCCTTCAGCATTTAAGTTTAAGTAAATATTGGTATCAATTGTGTAAAGAGCCTCGCCACTACCTTGTTTATTAAATCGGTGCTATGTTATAAAAGAGAGCAGATTGGTCTTTATTGAGTGCGGATTTGGATCGTATGATTAAACCAAGGTGGTATCATGGGCGTTATTGAAAGCATTTTAGCGGGCACATCATTTAGTGTTCTCGATGACGATGGGCAAGCTGCTGTGCGTCAATTGTATCAGGCTTACAATAATGGCAAGCCATTTAATATAGAACCGCTCCCTCTTTTTAGACAGCGAGGCTCACTCACGGTATTGCTTGATCGCGTTGGCCCGGAATTAGACAATACAAACCCGGCTATTTTTAAATTCTTAAATTCATACCAGCGAAAGGCACTAAAACGCGAATTACTTTTTGCCTTCTACGTGCTTTCAGCACAGTATCAGCTAGATGAGTCTGAGCATCGACGGCAGGGGTTGCAAGCGCGTAGCGAGCAAATAAAAAAATGTGCAAAACTTATTTACATATTACGTCATACACCACGTTTGGGTGAAAAAGAGCCCCTTGGTTATTCACTTGAGAAGGCCATTTTTGACTCAGAAAAACATGCAAAATACTTGGGCTTAAAATTTGTAGGGCCCTTTATCGCAGAGAAAATGGTTGAATTGAGTTCGGAAACAACGCCGCGTGCCAAAGAATGGAGGCGCGCTGGTAAAACGGGTGTTATTAAGGATTGGATGGGTGAGATTAATGGCCGACGTCTCTATTGGGTTTGGGGTGGCGGGTTGCTTCGCACGGTAATTGGCATGTTGCCCAATGATTTTACTAATAAGTCCCAAGCCCAGAAAGCGCTATCAGTCCCCATGCCGCTAACGGGTTATATGAGTTGGATCCTTTATTACACACGTTTTGGGATCAATTTATCGTTGTTACTAAAGCACACCATAGCGGGCCCTTGGATGAGCGAAAAAGAACGGCAGATTCCTGCTTGGGAGCGATTCCAAACCCAGTGGCAACAACGTAAATTTGCTTTATTAAATGATTCTATTTGGGCTACCGCCAACCTGGCATGCTTTTTCTGGTTAACAGGCCGTGGACTGGCGGGCTATTTTGGCGATGTAGCAACCGTGGGTTTGTTGTTGATGGATACGTGTCTAACGGTTTGGCGTTTCTATGAAGAGAGCACGGCGCACAATCAGGACATGGCGCGGTATAATAACGATATACAGCTGCTAGACAAAAAAATTAAAAGCAGTGATAAAAAAAACCTAGCGTTGGAAATTGAACGAGACAAGCTTGTTGAGGCACGCGAGCTTTGTGACATTAATTGGAAATATAAAAAATACGGTCTTATAAACGATCTGGTATATGCGACGAGCTTGATGTTGGCCTTTAGCTTGATGTGTTGTTTCTTTTTCCCACCGCTTGCAATGATACCTGCAACGGCGATAATTTTAGGCGTTACAGGTGCTGCATTGAGTTTTGTATTAACGCTCGCGTACACCGCTGTAACGAATGGTATAGATCTTGCCAAGACAGAGCAATCAAGACAGTCTTCAAAAAGACAATGCGAAACGCTATTGTGCCGATTTAAGGAATTGAAAGCCGAGAGCGGTGCTGATGAGAATGGGTTTGTGAAAAAACAATTGTATTTGGAGATGCAACGGTTGAAGGCTGATTCTGATTATCAAGAGCGTTTGGTCAATTATAAGCGGTTGCAATTGGTACGCGCTATTCTCAATGATGTTTTGTTACCGCCATTGATTTTTGTATCGTTCATGTTTTTGCCGTTAGGCATTGGTCTTGGCGTGTTGGCAGCGGGGCTTGTACTTGTGTTATTAGCTAAATTTATTTTAGATAAATTTGCACCAAAAGCGGCTGCGTTGCCAAAGATGGATGAGGCAAGTTATAAGGCGTTTGTGGATTTGCCAGATCCTACGTTTATGGATATAAAAATCGATGATCCACGTGAGCAGCAAAAGACATCGGGCTTTTTTCCAAAAACAGACAAGACTAAAGTGTCGGATAAGCCGTCGAAGAGTGATTTATTCCCTGATAAAGGCTTGGATTATGCGTAATAGTAGTGAGCCAAGGAGTATATTGCTGATTTGACCCTATTCGATTGGGTATCTTAGCAAAAAAGTGTATAATTGCGCTTTTTGTGGCCTTTTAAGCAATTAATATGAACCTTGAAAAACACTATGATGTGATTGTTGTTGGTGGCGGTCATGCGGGAACCGAAGCTGCATTGGCTGCGGCCCGCATGGGCGCTGATACCTTGCTGCTAACACACAACATGGATTTGCTCGGCCAAATGTCCTGTAATCCCGCTATTGGCGGTATTGGTAAGGGGCATTTAGTGAAGGAAATTGATGCACTTGATGGTGCTATGGCAAAAGCCGCTGATTTAGCCGGCATTCAATTTCGTATTCTTAATGCCTCTAAAGGCCCTGCTGTTCGCGCCACGCGCGCCCAAGCGGACCGAGTTCTCTACCGACAAGCTATACGCCAGCAGTTACAATCACAGCCAAATTTAACGTTGTTTCAGCAAGCTGTTGATGACGTTTTGATAGAAGGTGACAGGGTTACTGGGGTCGTTACGCAGATGGGGTTGATTTTGCGTGCGCATGCAGTAGTGCTGACGGTTGGAACGTTTCTTGGCGGTAAAATTCATGTTGGGATGAGCCAATACGCAGGCGGACGCGCAGGCGATCCACCTGCCATTGCATTAGCGTTGCGGTTGCGGGAGTTAGCACTGCCTGTTGGTCGTTTGAAAACAGGAACACCACCTAGAATCGATGGTCGCTCACTGGATTACCGTCAAATGAGTGTGCAGCCTGGGGACACGCCCCTGCCGGTTTTTTCATACCTTGGTGATGTATCGCACCATCCCGTGCAATTGCCTTGCTACATTACACATACGACCGAAGCCACGCATGATATTATTCGAAATAATTTGCACCAGTCACCGATGTATGCGGGTGTTATTGAAGGCGTGGGTCCGCGGTATTGCCCATCCATTGAGGACAAAGTGGTTCGTTTTTCAGACAAGCTCTCGCACCAGATTTTTGTTGAACCAGAAGGGTTGACGACCGATGAGGTCTATCCCAATGGTATTTCAACGAGCTTGCCCTTTGATGTGCAAGTGCAATTTGTTCGCACGATTAGGGGCTTTGAAAACGCCCACATTACACGTCCCGGTTATGCTATTGAGTATGATTATTTTGATCCACGTGGATTAACGCCTTTTCTGCAAACAAAACCGTTTGTTAATTTATTTTTTGCTGGCCAAATCAATGGCACCACGGGGTATGAGGAAGCCGCAGCCCAGGGGCTTATCGCTGGGATGAATGCGGCATTACAGGTGAAAGAGAAGCCTCTTTGGAGCCCCCGGCGTGATGAAGCATACATGGGGGTGTTGATTGACGACCTTATCACCTGTGGAACGCAAGAGCCATATCGCATGTTTACCTCGCGTGCTGAATATCGGTTGTTGTTACGTGAAGATAATGCCGATTTACGGCTGACAGAGATAGGGCGTGAGCTTGGATTGGTCGGCGATATACGTTGGCAAGCTTTCTGTGAAAAACGCGAAGCAATAGAAAAAACACACGGGCAGCTCAAAAACACATGGGTCCGTGTCGGCCATAATGAACAGCTTAAAAATAGTTTAGAGGCACCACTGCTGCATGATTGTCGTGCGATTGATTTACTAAAACGCCCTGAGATGACCTACCAACTATTACAAGCTGTTGATGGGTTGGATTTGCCTTTGTTAGGAGATGCAGTAGCACTTCAGGTGGAAATACAAAGTAAATACGCCGGTTACATTGAACGCCAGCAATCAGATATTTTACGTATGCAGAAAAATGAAAATACACAACTTCCAACTACGCTGGATTATAGCCAAGTGTCTGGATTATCCAATGAAGTCATTCAAAAATTAACCCTCGTCAAGCCGGCAACGCTCGCACAAGCTGGACGGATATCGGGTGTGACACCAGCCGCATTGTCGTTATTGTTAGTTCACTTGAAACGATTGCGGTTAATGGCATGAGCGTTTCACTAGAAGAGCTTGCAGCGGCATTAAACCAAGGCATTGAGCAACTTGGGCTTCATCTCTCCACTGATAAATTACTGCAGTATCTAATGCTACTGCATAAATGGAATCACGCTTATAATTTAACAGCAATTAGAGACATGGATTTGATGGTGACGCGCCATGTATTGGATAGCCTTGCGGTTATACCTTGGGTCAAAGGGTCACGCATGCTTGATGTTGGCAGCGGCGCGGGGCTTCCGGGCATTCCACTGGCATTAGCGCTCCCTGAGCTGCATGTGGTGTTATTGGATAGTAATGGCAAAAAAGTTCGTTTTTTACAAGAAGTGAAGCGCGCACTGTCACTGCCCAATGTTGAAATTGTCCAAAGTCGCGTGGAAAACTATCACCCCTCATCTGGTTTTGATACAGTAATTAGTCGGGCATTTAGTGATATTAGTCAAATGATAGATTGGACTCGCCACTTGATTGCGCCACAGGGCATTTGGTTGGCAATGAAAGGACGGCGACCAGACGCTGAGCTTCTGACGCTCCATTTTCCCTATCGGGTAGAAACCTACTCGGTTGTTGGCCTCGACAGTGAGCGTTGTTGTGTTATTGTCGATAATATACCGTCACCTGGGTAAGTTTTAGAATTTAAGGCTATTGCTTTGTTCAATCTAGGCAATATTTAATTGTCGCAGTAGAGTAGACTATTACTCACTTTTAAATAGAGCACAGATAAAAAAATATTGTCGCGTAACGTCCTAAAGCTCCATTGTGGAAGGTATATAAGATTAGAGCGATTATAAATAAATATTGTTAATGGGCATTAACCAAGGAATAAACATGGCGAAAATCATAGCCATTGCTAACCAAAAAGGTGGCGTAGGTAAAACCACGACAGCAATCAATTTATCAGCTTCATTGGCTGCAAATCAGAAGCAGGTTTTATTGGTGGATCTTGACCCTCAGGGAAATGCGACTATGGGGTGTGGTGTAGATAAAAATACACTTGTGCATACAACAAATGATGTGTTGTTGCGAGATTGCCTTGCTGAGCAGGCCTGTTTATCTACAAGCTGTGGTTTTGATCTAATTCCTGCCAATGGTGATTTGACGGTGGCGGAGGTGAGCCTAATGGAGCGCAATCATCGCGAAACTTTTTTATTTAAAGCCTTGCAGCCGTTGCAAAGTACGTATGATTTTATTTTGATCGATTGTCCTCCCGCATTGAATACTTTGACCATTAATGCATTGGTCGCTGCCGATTCGGTCTTGATTCCAATGCAATGTGAATATTATGCGCTAGAAGGTTTGGCGGCATTACTATCAACAATAGAGCAAGTGCGGCATTCGGTTAACCCACGTCTGCAGGTAGAGGGTATATTGCGCACCATGTATGATTCACGTAATCGTTTGTGTTCTGATGTGTCTAAACAATTGTTGGAACATTTTGGTACGAAAGTCTATCGTACGGTTGTTCCAAGGAATGTGCGCCTGGCAGAGGCTCCAAGTCATGGCATGCCAGCTCTGCAGTATGATAAATCATCGCCTGGGGCTGCGGCTTATATGGTTTTAGCGTCGGAACTGATTGGCAAACAGACAGTCTCTACTTGCTTATGAATTTGGGGTAATTAATGGTCGTAAAGCGCGGTGGTTTGGGACGTAATTTATCAGTATTGTTAAGTCATACGGACAGTCATTTATTTGTTGCAGAGCAAGGCGAAGATGTTTTGCAATTTAAATTATCGATAGATAGTTTGCAGCCTGGGAAATACCAGCCTCGCGGTGAAATGGATGAGGCAGCGCTAGTTGAGTTGGCCGAATCAATTAAAAAACAGGGCTTATTACAGCCGCTGGTGGTGCGTGAAATTTCTGCGGGCCATTATGAAATTATTGCGGGTGAAAGGCGGTGGCGCGCTTGTCAATTGGCAGGGATGAGCGATGTCCCCGTTGTACTGCGTCAGGTTGATGATGAAACAGCCATGGCCATTGCTTTGGTTGAAAATCTGCAACGCGAGGATTTAAATGCAATGGATCAGGCGCGTGC
>CAXNER010000012.1:0-10018 GCA_964201315.1 Legionellaceae bacterium | reverse complement strand
TCTTGGTCATTTGGATGTATCAACGTTACAAACAAGAAGAAGCATCTGCTCATAAACCGAACAGAAGAAATAATTTTTTTGGCGGACCTGATCAACAAGGAAAAAATAGAAGATCTACTGATGATGCCGAACATCACCAAGACCCATCTCCTTAAGGATTTAGATATAAATAGAAAGGCTAATTAATATTGCCGCCAAAAACACTTAAAGTGGTCAAATAATGGCCGCCTTAAGTGGGCGGTATTTTTCAAAAAATAGTTGGGCCTGTTGACAATTGCTCTATAACCCCTTCATACCGCGGCCAGATCATTACCCACACTATCAGTACCTGGATACTTCTTGTTAATAGAGGCACCGATGATCGCTTGTGCGTCAGGGTCCTGTCACGGTAGTTCGCCTTTTTCGTACTCACTACGTTCCGTGCGAAAAAAGCAAACAACCGCGCCACCCTTCCATTGAGTGGGTTTACGATTTAGCATGTCGTCGATCTAACAGGAAGGGTGGCGCGGTGGTGATTGTTTTTCACGCGCAGCCTGCGAGCATGAAAAACAATCACTACCGTGACAGGACCCTGACGCACAGAAGATCATACATGCCTCTATTAACTAGAAACTTCAAATTAACCCTATCTAACTTGCTTGTGGGTAATGATAAGACCGCGGTATCCAAGCGTTTTAGTGAGTTTTTAAACACGAATTGTCAAAACGACCTATATATCTTTCACGAGCTTAACGATGAAAGCTTGATTATCCGTTACGTGTGGGTGTTTAATTAGCCTCTCATTATTCAGACCGTGTTCGACAGAACCCACACTAAAACCGTTTATTACAATATATAACGCGCTAAATCTTCGTCCTCAACCAAGGCGCCTAAATGTTTCTGAACATACGCTGCATCTACGTGAATTGACTCACCGGCTTTATCAGTGGCTTCAAAAGACACGACCTCAAGTAACCGCTCCATGACCGTGTATAAGCGACGAGCACCAATGTTCTCAGTGCGCTCATTCACTTGCCATGCTACTTCTGCAATGCGGCGAATACCAGTATCAGCATACGAGAGTTGCAGCCCTTCAGTTGCCATTAATGCAATATATTGCTCAGTTAATGAGGCGCTGGGCTCTGTTAATATTCGCACAAAATCTTCAACGCTGAGCGCTGAAAGTTCGACACGAATAGGCAATCTGCCTTGTAGTTCGGCAATTAAATCAGAGGGTTTAGCCACATGAAACGCGCCTGATGCAATGAACAAAATATGGTCGGATTTAATCATGCCATATTTCGTCGAGACCGTTGTTCCCTCCACCAAAGGCAACAAATCACGCTGCACACCTTCACGCGAAACATCACCACCCTGCTCAGAGCGCTTGGCTACTTTATCAATTTCATCAATAAAAACGATACCATTTTGTTCAATGTTCTCAATCGCACGCGTTTTAATGTCTTCTTCGTTAATAAGCTTGGCCGCTTCTTCTTCACAAAGCATTTTCAGCGCTTTCTGAATAGGCAATTTACGCGTCTTTGTACGATTAGTTCCAACTTGTTGGAACATTGCCTGCAATTGATTGGTCATTTCCTCCATTCCAGGAGGCGCCATTATTTCAACACCCACAGGCGATGCGATAAGATCTATCTCAATCTCATTGTCGTCGAGCGAACCTTCACGCAGTTGCTTACGAAAAACCTGCCGAGTCGAGGAATCTCTCTCTTCTGGTGCCACGCTTCCCCTAGCCGGCGGTAACAACGCATCAAGCACCCGCTCTTCTGCCGCATCTTCTGCAAGCGGCATGACCTTTTTCATGGCCAGCTCACGCTCTTGTTTAATGGCTATGTCCGCCAAGTCTCGTATAATTGAATCAACATCGCGTCCTACGTAGCCAATTTCAGTAAATTTAGTGGCCTCTACCTTAATAAAGGGCGCTCCAGCCAGTTTGGCTAAACGCCTGGCGATTTCAGTTTTCCCAACGCCCGTGGGTCCTATCATTAGAATATTTTTAGGCATAATTTCATTGCGTAACGTAGCGTCTTTAATTTGCATACGGCGCCAACGGTTACGAAGAGCAATCGCCACAGCACGTTTGGCACTGTCTTGACCAATAATGTGTTTATTTAGCTCGTCTACAATCTCACGAGGAGTCATCACTGTTATCGTATTATTCACAATCGCTATCCAATTCTTCTATAGTTAAGTTGTGGTTGGTGTAAATGCATATGTCACCAGCGATAATCAATCCTTTCCGAACAATATCTGCTGCAAACAACTCTGTATTTTCAAGCAACGCACGCGCCGCGGCTTGTGCAAAAGGCCCACCAGAACCAATAGCCATTAAGCCCTCTTCAGGCTCAATAACATCACCATTACCGGTAATGATGAGTGATGCCTTGCTATCAGCAACAACAAGCAATGCCTCCAATCGGCGCAAAATTTTATCCGTACGCCAATCCTTAGCCAGCTCTACGGCTGCACGAACCAAATGCCCTTGATGCATTTCCAGCTTGCTTTCAAAACGCTCAAATAACGTGAACGCATCTGCGGTACCACCAGCGAAACCTGCGATAACCTTGTCTTTATATAACCGCCTTACCTTCCGTGCGTTACCTTTCATCACTGTATTACCATGAGTCACTTGGCCGTCACCACCAATTGCCACTTTGTTACCGCGTCTAACCGACAAGATAGTCGTACCACGAAATTGTTCCAAAATTAAACCTCATAGCGTCGAAAGTACATTAGCTGGGGGTAATAAATAAAAAATCAATAGATAGCACTAAGAATTATTCATGTCGAGCTTAATATTCACTTAAGGATACTAGGCTAAAATCAGTGTTTTTTACAATAAATTACACTAATTAATAATTATCATGTCTAAAGAAGCTAACGAGGCAAAACTAATTGAGTCTTCGTCCACAACAGCCATAATGGTGGGTTTGTCATCAATAAGCCCCGACAATAAACGTCTAATCGTCGCCACAGAAAAATTATTAATAGAACCAACGGCAGTAATAGTCAACGAATTAAAATCTCTAATTTTAACGCTTTATAGAACAACCAACGTCAGTCTTCTCACGCCTTTTCAGGATAAAACAGTCCTCTCAGCCCTGCTTCAATATTATCAACAAAAGCCAGTAAAGGACCAATTAAATGCGGCTCTCATTAAGTTTCATTATTACCAAGCCTTTATCTGTTTTTGCAATAACCTTTTTAACCAACGGTGGCCTGGAGAAAGACATGCCATGTTTAAGCACTTCCAACGCTCTCTTCCACCAGAACATAATGAATGGAGTGAATGCATTATATTAGAACTTTCTTGCAAAAATCTAGCGGAAGCAACATTGGTAGTATGTATGCTAGAAGCCTTGCTGTATGAAAAATTTAACATTCCATTTCGTTCATCAACTAAATATTTGCCTATCGAGCTAAAAAACATAGATAACAGTGTTCACGCAAAAATGACATACAGACCAATCGATTATTTAAAATTTAAGGGTTTTGTGGGGTTTACAATCGAAGATAAACCATTAGAGCAAATTTTTTCTAATAAAAAAAATGATTATTATGATTATTGTCTTGTAAAATATGGCATAAAGACATGTACTCGCGATATCTTCCCAAGCATAGGACAACACAATTTTCAGAGCATTATTTCTACAGCCCAACACGCTATTTCTAAGCCAATCAGTAAATTACCACAAGATTTTTCAGCTAAATTACTTATCATTACCCGGACAGGCTTAGGTTCTGGTAATTATATAAATGCGCGCTCAACCATTGAGGGCATTTGTAAAAAATTACCTCCGCTGACCATCATGTGGGTTGTTGCAACCGATGGGGATCCCTTACCCGCAACAAGTGCATTACCACCACACGTTACTCGTTATGAAACAGATTCTCTATGGAAACTTTATCCACTAATTCGTTCGTTAAGCCTTGAGGCAGATGTTGTTGTAAGCCTACCCAATTACTTCTTAGTGGACGCCGAACGGTATTTACTTAATACGCCCTTAACTCTTTCAGAGAAAAGCATACTGATGACCATTAATGAATACAATTCATCCTATGAAGCGAGCGAGGAGACAACACAAAAATATTTGGATTTACGCTCAGGAATCAACGCGGGCGCTCAATCACTTGGATTAATAAAGCCCACTTCTTTAACGTTGCCAACATCACTTGACGAAAAACGTGAGCGATTGTCTCAAGACGAAAAAGCCGCTGCTATATTTTCTATCAATCCCACGGCCCCTCTTTATTTTGCTTATATGTATCAGCCTCAAAAAAAACCAACCTGTTCTAAGGTTCAAGGATTGAAAATAGTAGATGCTTTGGCACTGTTTACACAACACGCAAAAAATAAAAAACACACCCATATTAAAGCAATTCTCCCCATTGACAGAGAAACAACATTAAACGCCATCAAGGCTTACCCAGGTATTTTCAAGGGCTGCAAGATACGTTATACAGACATGTCTAACGTGAGCAAGGTAGGTGAAAATGAAGAAATAGGGAGCGGCGCCGCGCTTTATATTGAAATATTTAATCTTTTTCCTTTTAGCAACCTAACGTTTAGACAGTTGATGGACTATTCTGCAGCCCATAACTCACCAGTCATTGCTACTGGCGATCAATCATTCATAGAACTGTTCTTCACAATGACAGAGGGCTTCATGTTTCTCTATCAACTTTTAGAACATAAAACACCCTTGTTTGAACAATTAAAATCCATTGCCAAAGCAGAAAATTTAAAAACACTTTTATACCTCTTGACTAATACTGAAAATAGCATCAATACAGAAGACGAATTGACAAGCCTGGTGGCATTTCTAATGGCCAAGCAAGAAGATTTAAAACATGACAGCATGGCGCTTATGGCTGTTATCAAAGCTCAACCAGATCTTGTCGACACATTCTCTCGTGTGCTCGTAGATACTGTATTACAACAACGCCACGCTTACGAAATAGCAACAGAAGGAGAGGAGCAACTATCAATACTACCAATGAGCGACGTTGATGCATTGATTTTACATTGATAAAAACACTGCTGGCATGTCCCTTTCAACTCAATCGCATCTAATTTAAGTTGAAAATGATGATTATCGGCAAGTTTAACCACCAAATTACGTAGCGTATCATCATATAACTCAATAACCTGATGGCAATTGTTACACACCATCAGTACTTCAGACGACAAATGTTTCTCAGGTTCACAGCACAAGGTGTAGGATTGAATGGATTCAATCTTATGGACCGCTGCACTCTCTACAAAAAAATCCAGGGTCCGGTAGACTGTTGTTGGTTTTGAATTGGGCTTTATTTTTAATAAATTATCGAGAATTTCATAGGCTTTTAGAGGTTTTTTAACACACCATAAAATATACAGAACTTCTTTACGTAATGACGTCAGTCTCAACTCGAGCGCTTCACAATACTCTAGAAAAGAAATAGGAAAGTTCATTCGTTTAACTGATTTAAAAAAGAGATGCCATGCAATAAGGGAGCGATATCTAGGTGTTCAGCAATGCTCTGCCCAATATCAGCAAACGTATCACGCCGACCTATAAATTTCGACGTCAATGCTTGTCCAAAGACCAATACAGGGATATGTTCGCGAGTATGGTCAGAGCCTGGGAAGCTTGGGTCACAACCGTGATCGGCTGCAATCACAACAATATCGTTTGGTTTAAGCACGGCCAAAAGCTCAGGCATACGTGCATCAAACTCTTCTAATGAGTGCGCGTAGCCCGTAATGTCGCGCCGATGCCCAAACGATGAATCAAAATCTACAAAATTAGTAAACACAAGGCTACCACTTGGTGCAGTTTGTAAGGCAGAAAGCGTCGCATCAAAGAGCGCCATGTTTCCGTCTGCCTTAACGCTCTGAGTGATCCCTTGATGAGCATAAATATCATCGATTTTACCAATGGCTATGACTTCTCGACCAGCCTCTTTTAGAAAGTCGAGTAATGTTAATTGAGGGGGCAATGTCGCGTAATCCCGACGATTTCCGGTCCGCTTAAACGCACCGGACGCACCGATAAAGGGCCTAGCGATAACACGGCCTATTTGGTATTTATCAACCAATTTACGCGCAATCTCACAAATCTCATACAAACGCTGAAGGCCAAATTGAAGCTCATGAGCTGCAATTTGAAACACACTGTCAGCAGAAGTATAGACTATTGGTTTACCCGTTTGTAAATGCTCGTCACCTAGTTCTTCAATGATGGTCGTACCTGAGGAATGTTTCTGGCCCAAAACACCCGGCACACCAGTGAGCTTAATAAACTCATCAATCAGCTCTTTAGGGAAACAATGCTCTGTATTGGGGAAATATCCCCATTCAAACGTAACAGGCACACCGGCCAACTCCCAATGACCACTTGGGGTATCTTTGCCTAAACTTTGCTCTACTGCATAACCATAATACCCACAAGGTATTTCAAGTGTTGCTAAATCAAGTAGCTTAACCCCGGAGCTCGCAACTGCGGCGTGATACAATCCAAGTCGTGTTAGATTTGGGATATACAAAGGGCCCTTGCGTAAACCCGCTTTATCTGCTCTGCCCTCATTGCAAGCCTCTACAATATGGCCAAATGTATTTGCCCCTTCATCACCATAAAGATGTGCATCAATACTTGCGCCTAGTCCTAACTAATCCATTAATAAAACACACACACGCGAACCACTAATCATCCTAATTATTCCTAATTATTCCTGAGACTGGCAACAATGAGTCTCTTTTAATTTCATGACTACAAATAATGCTAGTCCTAAACCTAAGGGTAAAATCATCGCTGCTGTCTGGTAATCGGCAAGAGAATAGACAGGCACCCCATCAACCATATGCATTTCACCATGCCACAACAGGAGCCCACCAAATAAACTTTGATAAACAATATAACCACCTTGGGTCATGATAGAAACAATACTAACAACTGTAGCAGTCATTGCAGGCGAACTGCTTTCTGCAACCAATGCATAACTAATCACTTGTGCTGCTGTAAAAAATCCCAACAGGAAAAACAACACAGCCATCATGCTTAAAGAAACAGGTAGGTATAAAATGGCTAAAAAAGTAATTAGAGAGGCTAAGGCACCTAGCTTCATTGGCAAAATCCTCAACCCAAGCCTATCCGAACACCAACCAATCAATGGACCACCAATGATTGCGCCCAGAAATAGCATGGAATTCACCATCGATCCGTCTTCTTTACTAACGCCTAAGCGTTGCATCAAATACAGTGAGCCCATCATTGCACCAAACACCGCAACTGCCATGTTCATTAGACTTGCATAAAGGGCTACACGCAATGTTTCTGTATTTAAATAGGCCCTCTTCGCCACGGAAAGCAGACTGTTTTTTTTACTCGTGCTCAGAATAATATTGTCAGGTTTTTCTTTAATTAATAGCACCATCACAACCAGCATGATGACACCAAGCCAACCCACCGTCAGCATCGAATCACGCCAACCAACGAGCAACACCAACTTGGTCAAGGGAAACTGTGCGAACATACCGCCGGCCATCCCCATTGTGACGATGGCGCCAGTAACCAGTGCCATGCGTTTAGGCGGAAACCACCTTGATGCAATGCGAATTGGACCCAAAAAACAAAATGCGCTCCCAACGCCCATCACAAAACGACAAAATAGCGCCAAATAAAATGAATGCGCGTATGCCAATACAAAGGTGCTTACTACACAGAAAAACATCCACAACAATATTGTATTCCTTGTGGAAAAACGATCGAGCACCATGCCCGCTACAAAAAGAAAAATCACATTGGATAAATAATAAATACTAGACAAATATGTCATTTTATCAGCTTGAATGTGAAAATCATGCATGATGTTATCTGCAATCGAGGCAAACATGTTGCCCTGAATGAATTCATAAAAGAAAAAAAGTGATGCTGCGAAGCAAACTATCCAAGGTAAAAATGACGTTTTTTCCATGTCAAACTCTCTATATTCTTCAACCAGTTGCATATTAACTCCTCAGCACTTTTAACAAGCCAGGATCGTGGCCATAATCACGCTCCCTGTCAATCCGAACGTCTACAGTTCGTTTCACGGGTAAACAATACCGCTAACAATGCCGCAAGTGCCGCCAACGGAAACATCCACATGGCGTATTGAAAATCTGCAATCGTGTATTGCCCCGAAACCGTGCCTGCATGGTACTGCATCAACCAACCAAATAACACTTGACCGACGCCTCCACCGCCCATGATGATCACAGAAGCAATGCCAGTAGCGACCCCTGTATTGCTACTACTATTACTCTCAGCAATCAGCGGATAGGAAATAACTTGGGTACTTGTGAACACACCCAATACAAAAAATAAAATACTTAGCACAGTATCCGATAAAGCTATTCCCATAAATAGAGGGATAACTGTAAAAAATGTAGCAAGAGCACCTATGATCATCAGCGGCTTTCGACGTCCCATTGTATCTGAAAGCCACCCCATCAAGGGACAACCCACTATACTACCAAAAAAAATAAGGCTAACAACATTACTTGCGGCCATTTGTGGCAATTGATGCACAACCTGTAAATAACTGGCGCCCCAAAGAGCACAAATCACCATGATGGGTAAATTTAAACAGGATGTATAGAGTCCAGAGAGCCAATTTTGGGGATTAGTCAGTGCCTGTAAAATATTGGGTGACGAAAGTTGCCTATTTGATTTAATGTTGTAGGCCTTATTATTTGGTTGATCCTTCACAAAGAACGCCATCCACAACAACAATAGAACACCAACACCACCATCAATCAATAAAGAATAGCGCCAACCATAAAACTCATTCAGATAGGCTAGTGGCGTATGAGCCATCAACCCTCCAATAAATGCCATGGTCACCACACAACCAACCACCAAAGCCTGACGACGAGGGGGGAACCAACGTGACACCAACACCACGCACGATAAAAAACAAAACGCGTTGCCGATCCCTGCAAGAAAATGAAAAAAAGTAGCAAAAGCAAACGAACTGGTCAGCGCAAAACCCACTGTACTAATAACACAGACACTCATCGACAAGAGAATCACCGATCGTGTTGAATAACGATCTAGAATCACGCCGGCGGGCAAGAGGAAAAGAATATCAGCCCATAAATAAGCACTAGACATCCAACTCAACGCTGCTGCATCGATTTTAAATTCATCACGCAGAGGTTGGTTGATCACATCAAATAAATTAAGTTGAAAAAATTCATAGAAGAAAAATAACCCTGCTGAAAGACAAACCAACCAACCCTTCCAACTACCACGAGAAAAACTCCCGTCCGAATCAACCGCAAAAGAATCAGACAACATAACTCCTTAGGAACGCGAGTTAACACTAAGGTCTGTTGGCATTTCTACAATCGTTGCCGAAATAGCCTGATAGTAGAAATGCCGACAGACCCTACAATTTATGACCGCGCGCAGTATAACAAAATTCAGATTGAAATGGTATCTTTATTGAACACCTTTGGGGTCTGCAACAATGGCCGTTCCTTCCCCCCGCCTAAAATGCAATCGACACGTCGACACGTAAGCTTCATTACCACCAATCAGTACTTGCTCACCTTCACGAACAGCCCGCCCTTCTGCATTAATACGCAAATTCATGGTTGCTTTGCGCCCACAATGACAAATAGTTTTAATTTCCACCAATTCATCAGCCCAAGCCAGAAGAAACTGACTACCAGGAAATAAATCACCGCGAAAATCTGTGCGTAACCCATAGGCTAAAACAGGAATTCCTAATTCATCAGTAATCATTGTTAATTGGCTAACTTGCAAACGCGTTAAAAACTGCGCCTCATCGATTAACACACAAGCACATTTCTGCCCTGATTGAAGGTGCTCATGCACCAACGTGTATAAATCATCCGCGCCAAGAAAGGTCAATGCGGGTTCTGATAAGCCAATACGCGAATAAATAGTGCCCACTTGATAACGTGTATCTATGGCTGGAGTAAACAGTAATGTTTGAAGGCCCCGTTCTCGGTAATTGTGGCTAGACTGTA
>CAXNER010000011.1:0-10084 GCA_964201315.1 Legionellaceae bacterium | reverse complement strand
GGTTTGACTGTTGGGCTTCGCAAGCTCAGCACCAACCTACATCTGGCGGAAGTTTTTATACATTCAAAAGCTTAACTTAGTACCATTAGGGACAACATTGCAAAGCAGCAATTATGAATAGAGTAACCATGGTATGTGTTCCTTTAGTAATGTTTCTGGATGTAATAAGTGCAGATGCGACTACGATGGATGACCAAGCGGCATACTGCACAACATCAGGCGGTGTGGTGGAAGAGATGTTTGCCGAAATAAGCACCCATGATGGATTGGTCAAGGGGAATTCGAGAGCATTTTGTAACTTCACTCTTGAGAACGCGTTTATCTCCATAGGGTTAGAGACCTTTTCAGATGATACTCCAAGCATTGCTGCAACGTTCATGAAGCAAATGGGTGTGATAGGAAGTGCCTCTCCTTTGTGGAAAGGAAAATTTGCGAATCCTTCATTAAGTGTGTGCAAAAACTTAGGTGGAGCCACAATAGGGTTTGTAGCGAATGGTGGATTTTCCAATCCTTTAGGCCAGACAGACATTTGTGTGTTTGGTGATGGTTCTATGGTTAGCGCTTGGTCTTTGATCTACATGGCCAATCATCGAGAAGGGTATGATCGTATTAAAATGAACGTTAAAGCGACACCACTTAGCATCAATATTCCGAGTTAATTCTTACTATAGTTGTTTGAATTTTAAATGACTGCTTAATGTTTAAAACCTTCGAAAGCCATGGAGGGCTTTGGAAAGCAGCATGCATGCGTATAGCGTGTTTTAAACATTAAGCGGTCATTTAAAATTTAACTCACTAGAATGCCGCGCCAACCCTAAGCGTTAATGTTGACGTGGCACAGGCCTGTTTTTAGACATAAGCCGCTACCGATGCCATTAATAAAAAGCCTATGATGACAAAACTGAAATCGCGTAAATTACAGCAGCGTTCGACCATGACACAACGCTCAAGGCCATGTAGCGTGCCAAGGTAGAGAAAAGTTCCAGCTGAAGTAGCAATTAAAATAGGGTCAAATAGTGAGTCTGTTTCAACCCCGTGACCAAAGTAGTACCCGATAAATATTCCTAGTGGTGTCATTAGTGCGAAAATAAGAAAAAAAGCAATACTATTCACGGTGCGCATTGAGCTTTTATTCAATTGTATGGCGATAGCAAAACTCTCGGCCCATTTATGCGTAATAATGGCCAAAAACAGCATAATCACCAACGGGTATTCGTGGCTGAAGCCTAGGGCTGTTCCAAGCACAAGAGAGTGCACGGATAACATCGCCCAGGCGACGAGAGCGAAGGCTGGGTGGGTTCTATCGTGATGGTGATAGAGCTCTTTACCAAGATGTTCGAACCATAAAAATAGCAAAAAAACAATTCCGGTAATGATATAAGCAAACGGGTAGTGGTAACCCATTTTAACAAACATAGCATTTGCTTCAGGAAGCATATGCAGTAGCGCCGCTCCTAAAAACACACCAGTAGCTAAGGTTTCACCCACGGGAAAATCAACATGCGCATCACGCAATCGTCGTTTAAAGGGATACCAACCTGCTATTAAAATGACAGCTAAGATACTAAGAGCGAAAAAAAATTTTAAAGAGGCCGTGGCCATAGTGACTATTTCCTAGATTGCATTGATGGAGCCGACATTCCGCGGGACCTTAAGACAAGGAGTATTCTCAACAGACCTTAATGTTTACAGCGATTACCACGTTAATTGTATACCATCTATAGATAAGTTTTAGGATAATATTTTGACATACTTCATTTAGCAAGCGTTATTTCATGGTGTTCTGAAAACAAACGGACGCGTGAGATCGTAGGTACACCGTTTAAGTCACTATGAATGCGTTTATTTAATGCATCCCATTCAACAAAATTTTGCGAACATAGTATGTCAATAGTGAGTTTTCCATCAAGATAATGTAGTGCCCAGCTCAAGATTAGAGGGTACTCTTGGCGCCAAGGCTGCAAGAACATATGTTCTAGAGCACCACGATTTGGTAAATGCAATGATGGAGAACTGGTTTCATCATCTTCAGGGTCGATATGGACCGTAACATCCTTTACGTGTTCTAACTGAGAGGTGAGAGTATTGTGAACATGTTGTGCAATAAAATGCCCTTCGGATACAGACAGATAAGGCGAAACTAAAACATGAACATCAATGAATATATCAGGCCCCATTGATCGACTGCGTAATTGGTGAATTTTATGTACGCCATCAACTGTTGAAATAATGTGCTCAATTTTAGTGATAATTTGTGGCTCGACGGCTGAATCCACCAATTCTTTTACGCTATTCCAACTATAATTCAAGCCCATCTTAATGATCATTAAACCGACAATAACGGCCGCAAGCGCATCGAGATAAATATAGCCGGCTAGACTGCCTATTAATCCGACAAGGACAACAATGGATGCTGCTGCGTCAGAGCGATGGTGCCAAGCATTGGCAGTGATAAGATCAGAACGAATGCGAATGCCCACGCGTTGAGTGTAGTGAAATAATGCCTCATTAGCTAAAATGGATATTGCGGCAATCGGCAAAGACAGCCATCCAGGCATATGATGGCTTTTGAGAATGATTTCATTGATAGAATCCCACGCTATACCCGCCCCTGCAAGAATAAGTATTAATGCTAAAACCAAGGTTGCTGCGGTTTCAATGCGTTGATGTCCATAGGGATGTGAGTCATCCGCGTCTTGACTGCCATATTTAGAGGCGAAAAGCACCATTACATCGGTTAAAAGATCAGAAAAAGAATGCACTCCATCAGCCGCTAAGGCATGTGAATGGAAAAAAATACCGCCTATAAGCTTGATGCACCCTAATATTGCATTGACCAAAGCACCAATCAACGTAATTTTTTTAGCTTGCCAATAACGATCATGTTGCATTATGAATCCTTTAATACGCATAAATCTAAGCAATTTAGGCACAAAGTGCCCTACATCAATAAATAACTTCAACCACAAAAAATCAATAAGTTAAGTTGAATTTATTTGGAAGTATTATTTGATCTCATCTCCTAGGACATAAATCTATAATCTTCATGTGCGATGAGTAGATGTGCCGACCCAATGTATTCTTAATGGTTGAAGTACAAATGTCTAGGTTTATTAGTTTATTGATACTTGCTCTCCAATGCAAATTGGTGAGATCTAACGCAATGGTGCAATAGGTTGTATTTTCAAGGAGTTCTCTATACTGTGCACAGGATTATCCACAGATTTTGTGGATAATATAAAATGGTTAATGTTCGAACAAAAATTAAAAAAATTATATATTTCAATGCGTTACGTTGAGCTCGTTTTCAGTTAAGGCCCTTATTAGCAAGATGAGTTAAATAGTTATTCACAATTGAGAAGAAGATGAGGAGAAGGTAAAATAGTTGACCATATTGTCAACTAGCCAGGGTAGGGTTTATCAACCTTGTAAAAATTGCTCAAACGCACCTAGCCATCGCTTAGCAATAGCGTGCGCTATCGGAGGGTCTTCTAGCAATTGTTTAGCGATGATGGCAATAGGTGCCAACAGAGCGTGGTCGCGTTGCAGATTAGCAATTTTGTACTCGCGATAGCCCGTTTGGCGTGTGCCTAAAACCTGTCCTGCACCGCGTAATTGCAGATCTTTTTCGGCAATGAGAAAACCATCGTCTGTTGCACGTATGACCCGTAAGCGCTCAGCGCCCAGCGGTGAGAGGGGTGATTGATAAAGCAATAGACAGTGTGATTGAGCACTGCCACGACCAACGCGACCACGTAATTGGTGGAGTTGAGACAATCCCAGGCGTTCGGCATTTTCAACAATCATTAAACTTGCATTCGCTACATCAACGCCCACTTCAATAACAGTTGTTGCTACTAATAAATCAATGTCACCTTGTTTAAAGGAAGCCATCATGGATTCTTTTTCAGATGCTTTCATACGGCCATGCACGAGGCCCACGCGCACATTGGGTAATTGCTCTTTCAGACTAAGGGCGGTCGCTGTTGCCGCAATGCATTGTAGCTTTTCAGAGTCATCAATTAACGTGCAGACCCAGTAGGCTTGGCGGCCATTGGCAATCGCTACGTCAAGGCGTGTGATAATCGGTTGACGCTTTTCCTGGTGAAGAACTGCTGTTGTGACTGGTGTGCGCCCAGGGGGGCGTTCATCGATAATCGATAAATCAAGATGGGCAAATTGGGTCATGGCAAGTGTTCGTGGAATGGGGGTGGCTGTCATGAGCAGCTGGTGGGGGAGCATTTGTTCTTGTTGTCCTTTTTGTTGCAAGAGCAGGCGTTGTTCAACGCCGAATCGATGTTGTTCATCGATAATGATTAATCCAAGGCGTGCAAAATGCACCCCTTCTTGAAAGAGCGCGTGGGTGCCAACAATGAGTTGGCATTCATGACTGGCTAATGCACTGAGCGTTTCTTTACGTTCACGGGCTTTCATTTTTCCACTAAGCCTGTGAATAGGTATCCCTAAAGCCGTGAACCATGGGGACAGGGTCGCTGCATGCTGCTCACTTAATATATCCGTTGGTGCCATGAAGGCCACTTGGTAGCCATTGGCAATGGCTTGCAAGGCGGCAAGCGCCGCTATCACTGTTTTTCCACACCCTACGTCACCTTGAATCAAACGTAACATGGGTTTTGGTTGTTCTAAATCAAGTTTTATTTCTTCATACACCCGTTTTTGTGCATTGGTTAAAACAAAGGGCAGTGTTTGTATAAATTGTTTATCAAGAGCATGCGCTGCAGTTAATATAGGTGCGTTTAGTGTGGCGCGTTGCAGTCTTGCAAATTGCATGCTTAATCGCTCCGCCAATAACTCATCAAAAACCAAGCGTTTTAATGATGGATGCGTGCCGTCTTCCAGTGCCTGTAGCGAGATGTCCGGTGGGGGATTATGCAGTTGTTCAATAGCGGTATTGATGGGTTGAAAATGATGATGGTCTAGTTGGTTACTCGTCATCCATTCTAATTGGCTAAGTTCCTCTTGAAATTTGATTAAGGCGCGTTTTATCATTTGGCGCAGGCGCGCTTGGCTCAATCCATGGGTTGTGGGGTAGATGGGGGTTAGTGTTTCTTCAACGGCGAACTCACCTGGTTCGTTTTGCAACTGATAATCTGGGTGGATCATTTCTAAATTGTTTGCAAATTCACGCACTTCGCCAAAGGCACGAATTTGAGCGCTTTCGTTGAGCAATTTAACTTGTTGTTGATTAAAATGAAAAAAACGTAATTTTAAGAGACCGGTTTTGTCTTCAACGTAACAATAAAGCATCATCCGTTTGCCATATTTTATTTCGGTTTTGCACACAGTGCCGGCAATGACACACCAGTCATTGGGCCGCAAATCTTGAATAGGCGTGATTCGGGTTCGATCTTGATAGCGATAAGGCAGATGGAACAATAAATCTTGAACAGTATGAATACCACATTTGGCCAATTTTGAGGCAAGTGTGGGGCCAACGCCTGACAAGGTTTCACAAGTTTGAGTGAGCACGGTATGATGTTGTTAAAAAGAGATAAGTATATAGTAGGACTTCTGCTAAACCTAGATTGGAGATGTATTTTTCAAACCAACGAAAGTTCGAAATACCATTATGGGGTTTTTTATAGTAGTTTTCGGTTTTCAACGGTTTGAAAAATACATCTCTAATCTAGGTTTAGCATGCGTTTGAACCCTATTATGTTTTTCCTCAGTTCTGTTTAACACTAACCTTGGAGCTAATGACATGAACCGTATAGTGACCTTTACTGCGGGCTTGATCTTGGTGTGGATAGTTGGTTATTTATTGATTGTAGGACGAGGCTTGTTGATTCCCATTGTTATTGCTTTGTTCATTTGGAATTTACTAAACACTATTAACACGGGAATGCAAAAAATTCCTGTGATTGGTGCGCGTTTACCTGATTGGTTTAAAAAAATATTGTCAATCATTGTGGTTGTTGGCATGGGAATGGTTTTAATCAATATTATTAGCAATAACGTGAATGATGTAATTGCGGCGTCGTCACGTTATCAAGAAAATTTAATGCATATTTTTAATAATATCGATCAACATTATCGAATTAAAGTATTGGCGGGATTTGACGGGTTTTTAAAAGATTTAAGTGTTCAAGGTATTTTGGTCAATATTTATGGTGTGTTTACCTCCATAACGAGCTCGGCGGTATTGATTGGTTTATACGTTGTGTTTTTATTTGTAGAGCAGCATTTTTTTAAGCAAAAAATAAATGCGCTCTTTCCACAGGCCGGACACCGTGAGTTGGTTGACAGTATCCTTTCCCATATTGTCAAAGACACACAAACCTATCTTGGCCTAAAAACCCTATTGAGTTTGTTAACAGCTACTGCTAGTTGGGTGATCATGAAGTGGGTTGGTCTTGATTTTGCTGAGTTTTGGGCATTGCTGATTTTTTTCCTAAATTTTATTCCTAATATTGGTGCAATGGTTGCAACCGCTTTTCCGGCGCTGCTAGCGTTGATTCAATTTCAGAGTTGGTTGCCGTTTGTGATGATTAGCACAGGCATTGTGATGGTGCAGTTTGTCGTTGGCAATCTGTTAGAGCCTCGTTTTATGAGTAAATCGTTGAACTTAAGTCCACTGGTTATTTTATTCGCATTAGCCTTGTGGGGCGCAGTTTGGGGAGTGTTGGGTATGTTTCTTTCAGTACCCATTACGGTCATGATGTTGATTGTATCTGCTCATTTTAAAGTAACACGGCCTTTCGCAATTTTATTGTCGCAAGATGGTTATGTTGAAAAGGCTTATGAGAAGCTGAGATAAAGCAGTAGAGTCCTTTGCAACTGGTATGAAAAAGCGCATAATAACTGCTTTTTTACGAATGAAATAAGTTCTATGAAATCAACCGTTGAACAATTATTAGAGCAAGCACTGTTGGTGCTTAAGCAAACAGGTACTATCCCCCTTGACGTGGTTGTCGATATTAAAGTTGAGCGCACGAAAGACGCGACTCATGGTGATTACGCCACGAATGTAGCGCTTACTTTAGCGAAGCCTTGTGGTCAGTCTCCTCGTAAAATTGCTGAGTTGTTAGTGCAAGCGCTCGCCGCGCACCCTTTTATTGATCGGGTTGAAATTGCAGGCCCTGGGTTTATTAATTTTTTCATGCAGAGTATTGAGCGTGCGCAAATTATATCCACTGTTTTGACCGAAGGCACAAAATTTGGTCGAAGCAATCTAGGGCAAGGTCAAAACGTCGTGTTGGAGTTTGTGTCAGCTAATCCAACTGGCCCTTTGCACGTAGGCCATGGGCGAAGTGCTGCGTTCGGCGCTACGCTGGGTAATGTCTTGGTGGCGGCAGGGTTTACAGTTAGCCGTGAGTATTATGTTAACGATGCTGGCCGCCAAATGAATATTCTCGCTGTTAGTGTGTGGCTGCGTTATCTCGAATTATTAAATGAACCGGTTATTTTTCCAGCCAATGGTTACCGGGGTGATTATGTACAGACAATCGCTGCACAAGTGCTGGCAAAATATGGTCGTGATTTCTCTCATCATTGGGTTGCTGTTACGGCGGGTTTGCCTCTAGATGAGCCTGAAGGTGGTGATAAAGAACTTTATATCGACGCCATGATTGGGGCGGCTCAAACATTATTGGGCGCTTCTGGGTTTGCCTGTTTTCATCAACATGCATTGGATTCTGTGTTAGCGGATATTAAAGATGATCTGGCAGAATTTGGTGTTGAGTTTGACCACTGGTTCAGAGAGCAATCACTTTTTGATGATGGGTCAATTAATAAAGCCATTCAGGCCTTAAAGGATGGCGGCTACACCTATGAGCAGGGCGGCGCATTATGGTTTCGTGCCATAGATTTCGGTGATGAGAAAGATCGAGTGTTGGTGCGAGCGAATGGTCAAACGACTTATTTTGCATCTGATGTGGCTTATCATTGGAATAAATACGATCGTGGTTTTACTCGCGTCATTGACATTTTTGGTGCCGATCATCACGGTTATCTAACTCGTGTGAAAGCAGCAGTTAATGCTTTGGGGCATGATGACACAGCACTTAATGTACTTTTAGTGCAATTTGCCATTCTTTATCGTGCAGGAGAGCGGGTGCAAATGTCGACTCGCAGTGGATCATTTGTCACGCTTCGTGAATTACGTGAAGAAGTGGGCAAAGATGCTGCGCGTTTTTTCTATGTGATGCGTAAGCCTGAGCAACACATGGATTTTGATCTTGACCTTGCAAAATCAGAGTCAAGTGATAACCCTGTTTATTACATTCAATATGCTCATGCGCGAATCAGTAGTGTACTTCGGCAATTGGAAGAGCGCGGTTTAGCTTGGGATGAGCGTGTTGGGCTTTCACATGTTCATTTGCTCACAGAACCGCATGAATCAGCACTTATTTCATTGGTTAGTCGCTATCCTGAGGTCATTGCATTGGCGGCGAGCGCCTGTGAGCCACACCAGATTGCTTATTATTTACGTGAGTTAGCAAATGGGTTGCACAGTTATTACAATGCTGTGCCGCTTCTCTGTGAGCAAGAGGATTTACGGAGCGCGCGGTTATGTTTATTAAAAGCTGTGCGCCAAGTCTTGCGTAATGGTGTAGACTTGTTGGGTGTGTCTGCCCCTGAGAGTATGTAATGGCTAAAGACTATGGAAGAAAACGTTCATCGCAGCATAGAGGCAGTGTTTCAAAACAATTGTTGTTGGCGTTAACATGTTTTCTTTCCGGTTATTTGAGTGCTTCATTTTTTGATTTTGCTAGTTTAATCGGTTGGATCAATGCAGAGCTTCTTGCGGGCCATGTTGTTCAAACAGCATCAAAACCAGTACCTCAACAGGCCCAATTGCCCAAGCCAAAATTTGAATTTTATACCCTATTGGCAAGCGATCACGTTGAAACCACCCAACCTGCACCCTCCGGTACACAAGTTGTTGCGGCGCTACCCCTAGCAGCAGGCACTACAACCGTGCCGATGCCTAAAAATCAACTTGCTCCGGGTCCCATGCAGGTGACGGTTGTTTCAGCAAAACCAATACCTATGTCTGTGCCTGTCACGGCAAATAAAGGCTCTTACTTGGTTCAAGTGGCATCATTTAAGAGCAGGCAGGAGGCTGAGCGTGTTAAGGCATCACTTACGCTCAAAGGATTTATGGTTAATGTTACAATGATCACTTCGCAACGTGTTAGTTGGTATCGCGTTATCATTGGTCCTTTTGCCTCTCGTATGGATGCGCAAAAGGCGCAAGTGTCAGTTGCTCGAAGTGAGCATATTATGGGCATGATTCGTAAAATGGATGCTTAGAAACCTGCATGTTCCTTAGCGCCTTGCTTATAGGAACACATCTGAAATACGTTAAAAATTGAGAACGTATATTATGTCAGTCACCCATTGTTTCTCCCTGCCCGGTATCACATGCGTCATGTGTGTAGCGCCTATAACGGCCGCCCTAAAAAAACGTCAAAAAAAACTACGAATCAAAGCATTTACTGTCGACCATGATGAAAAAACCTTAAAAATTGTTATGGAAAATGTTCGCTATTCTTCTGAACAATTGTTCAAATCAGTGCGGAAGGAACTTGATCGTATTGGTGTTGAATGTGTTAATGAACAAGACAAAAATGACGCTTACTTTATTAAAAAATCCACACTCAAAAAAACACTCCAAGCGCACTGGTTTTGGGGTTTCATTGGCACGGTAACTGGTCTTGCTATCCTCACATTATCACTGGTTATGGGAGCACTGCCTTTAGCAGGCATGATTGCTATTGCAGGTATCAGCGTGCCGCTGACATTGGTCTTGGGGGCGAAGTCGTATAAAGATGCTGCCAAAAAATTGTTTAAAACAGGCGCGCTAACAATGGATACGTTGTTTGCGATTAGCACGCTCACGGTGATTATCGTATCGATATCAGCTTTTTTCTTTCCATGGTTGCCCATGATGTTTGACGCAGGTCTACTTATTTTTGGGTTTCGTCACATTGGTCTCGCAATTGAGGAGTCAATTAAACAAACCATTGGCTTACGGGTTATGTTTAAAGATCGCCTGCCACGTTATGTTAATCGTGTTAGTGGTCAATCAGAAGAGCAAACGCGTCTGGATGAAGTAGAG
>CAXNER010000010.1:0-10320 GCA_964201315.1 Legionellaceae bacterium | reverse complement strand
CGCAAAACTTCGACCTGCTTCGCTTGCACTTTGGGTCGCTTCATCAAGCATAACGGGCTTAATGGCATTTAACCCATTAAAACGATAAGTGGCATTTGAGGCCGTGACGACAATACCTTGCTGGACAAGGTCCCCAGTTTTTTGCACGGCGTTTGCGACTTGGTCAATGTTGTTTGTGCTGGTGGTTAAACCTGTGTCAGCACTATACCGTGGCATGCCTTGATTTTGATTATAGGAGACGCTTTGGTTATCAGTGACTGAAACCGGGTTGGTCATGATTTCGGTGTCTTTAAACCCTTGTTTATTTAAAAATTGGCGCGTTTTCCCTTGCGCATCGTCAATGGCTTGATAAAGCGCGGGTAATTCATTATTAACCAATTTGATATTCAACGTCCAGATAGCTTCATCGGCCTTCACTACGCGTTCAGCCAAGCCTTTTACTTCGACAAAACGGCTGTATTGCCTAGAGCCAGTTAATCCGTTGGCAATAAAAAAACCACTTAATGCAAATCCACAACCCAAGACGAGAGCTGCAACAATTTTAGACCACATGTGTTAACCCCTCATGTTAAGGAACGTGCGCTTTCCTATGAATGTTCTTTTTGAACGGCAAAGTAGCTCAAATTCAACTCGCGTGCTGCTTTTACATCATCAAGTCGTTTGACTGGTAATGTGTGCGGCGCATCTTTTAGCAATGCTGGATTTGTTTCCGCTTCACGTAGAATAGTCTTCATCGCGCCAATAAATCCATCTAACTCCGCTTTGCACTCAGTCTCGGTTGGCTCAATGAGCAAGCACTCGGGCACTAAAAGTGGAAAGTAGGTGGTCGGTGCATGAAAGCCATAATCAAGTAATCGTTTAGCAAGATCCATGGCATTTATGCCATATTTAATTTTTTCATGACGTAATGTTAAGAGAAATTCATGGCTGGCTCGCCGCCCAGGGTAGGCGGACGTAAAGCCGGCCTTGGTTAATTCAGCAAGCAGGTAATTAGCGTTGAGTGTGGCGTACTCAGAAACACGGAGTAACCCCTCTTTTCCCAAAACACAAATATAAAAATAGGCGCGCAGCAAAATGCCGGCATTGCCCATGAAGCAGGATAGTCGACCAATGCTTTGCGGGTAATCACGCTTGTCTGCAAAACGATATTGTTCCTCGTCCTTGATGACGATGGGCAGTGGTAAAAAAGGCAGCAGTCGTTTTCCAACAGCTACGGGGCCAGCACCAGGCCCACCACCACCATGAGGTGTAGCGAAGGTTTTATGTAAATTTAAATGTATAACGTCAAATCCCATGTCGCCGGGCCGCACTTTGCCTAAGATGGCGTTAAGGTTTGCGCCATCGTAATACAGCAAGCCCCCGGCTTCGTGAACGATTTCAGCAACGTCTTTAATTTTTTGCATGAACAAGCCAAGCGTGGAGGGGTTGGTGAGCATGATGCCAGCGGTTCTTGGGCCTACTTTTTGACGTAATTCATCGATGTTTATGTCACCATCTTCACCGGTCTGTATTTCAATGACTTTAAAGCCGCACATGACAGCAGATGCCGGGTTTGTACCGTGAGCGGCATCTGGAATAAGCATTTCATCGCGTAGGCTGTCACCGCGTGATTGGTGGTAAGCCTTGATCATAGCGACTCCGGCAAACTCACCCTGCGAGCCTGCCATCGGCGTTAATGATATGCCAGGTAAACCCGTTATTTCGCTTAAGTAATTTTGTAAGGTATAAAGTGACTGCAAAAAACCTTGACTTGCTTCGGTCGCCGCTAAAGGATGGCGATTGTTAAAACCGGGTATGGACGCGGCCTTGTGCACGCCACGTGGATTATATTTCATCGTGCATGACCCTAATGGGTAAAAATTGGTATCGATGGAAAAATTCATTTGTGAAAGACGCGTGAAATGACGGACAACTTGTAATTCCGAACAAGCAGGCCATCGCGGTGGGGTGGCTCGCAAAAATTCAGCGGGAATTTTGTGTTGGCTAATGAAAGGTTTGGGCGCTTGGGCCGTGGCTTGGCGGCCGATTTTAGACTGTTCGAAGATCAACATAATTTGCCTTCTGTCGTTTGGATGATGTCTTTAAGTTCGTCGCGGTGCATAATCGGTGTAAATTCAATCAATTGGTAATCAGCTATTTCGGCAAGGCTATAAGGATCTTTTAGTAGTATTGATTCTAGATAAGCCCTGTCTTTAGTGAGCGCAATGATAATTCCACCGGTGCGTGGTTTCATGGGGCCTGAGATGAGTAGCAGCCCTTGCTTGTAATGGTAGTCAAGAAACTCACGGTGTGCTTGTAAGTATTTATCTACTTCACTTAAGGGCACTTTATAGGTTAATTGTACGATGAACATGTTATCCCCCGGTCAACATTATTTCTTTTAATGCATGAACATACTGTGCAATGTCTTCCTCAGTACGCATCTCCGTTGCGCAAACTAAAAGCGTGTTCTGTAACATTGGGTAATGTGGATCTATCGCGTAGCCACCAGTAATCCCTCTGTCAAGCAGGCCTCGTAATATGGTTTTGGTTGGTTTATTAAACCGTAACAGCGCTTCATGGAAGTAAGGTGCGCTAAACACAAGCTCCACACCCTCGATTTCTGTTAATTTTGAAACCAATTCATGGGTGTTGTGATGGCAACGTTGAGCCACTTGCAGCAAACCCTCTGCCCCCAGCAAACTCATATGAATAGTGGCCGCAGTGACTAACAAGCCTTGGTTTGTACAAATATTGGAAGTCGCCTTGCCGCGTCGAATGTGTTGTTCACGTGCTTGTAAGGTCAGGGTGTAGCCTGGGTTACCCTCTTTATCCAGGGTGCGACCTATTAAGCGACCTGGCATTTGCCTTACATGCGCCATTTTTGTGCTAAAAAAGCCATAATAGGGACCACCTGAGGCCATGGGCGCCCCAAAAGGTTGGCCCTCACCACAAACAATATCAACACCGTTAGCACCCCAAAGCCCAGGTGGTTTGAGCAACCCAAGTGACACTGGGTTTACACAGGCTATACTGATGGTTTGGTTGGCATGCGCCCAATCACTCATGGCATCGACTTGTTCTAAGCCGCCAAAGAAATTAGGTTGAGCTACAACGAGGGCAGTGATGTCCTCCCCGCGGTATTGTTCTAACGCATGAATTGGTGTTATCCCAAGATTTAGGTCAAAAGGAAGTGTAATGACTTCAATGTGTTGGTTACAGACAATCGTTTCAAGCGTTTCTCGATAGAGCGGGTGAATTGTTCCTGCTACTAATATTCGATTCGTTTTGCTGTGACGATTGACACGTACGGCCATTAACACCGCTTCCGCAAGCGCTGTCGCACCATCGTACATCGATGCATTGGCGACATCCATGCCAGTGAGTTCAGTAATCATGGTTTGATATTCATACAGCAGTTGTAACGTACCTTGACTGGCTTCAGCTTGATAGGGCGTATACGCGGTAAGAAATTCACCACGCGAAGTAATATCCCAGACGGCCGCGGGGATATGATGCTCATAACTTCCTGCACCCATGAAACAAATGCCATTTTTATTTTTATCGGCCAATTGTTGCGCTTGTTTTAGCATGGCCATTTCGCCTATGCCAAGGGGTATGTCCTTAAACCCCGCGTATTGCAATGAACTTGGAATTTCATCAAACAGGGCTTCAATGTTGGGTGCGTTGATGCTTTCCAACATGGCGTTTTTTTCTTCGTCGGTGTGAGGAATATAAGGCATGATTAATGATCCTTTGCTATCTCTTCTTGGTATTGTTCGGCGTCAAGCAGGCTGTTGAGCTCGCTTGAGTCGCGGGCCTTTATTTTTACTAACCAGCCTTCTCCATAAGGGTCGCTATTGACCAGCGCGGGGTTTTCGTTAACGTGTTGGTTGACTGCTACAACGACTCCGCTGATGGGCGCATAAAAATCTGAGGCGGCTTTGACGGATTCAACGACACCAAGTTCGTCTCCAGCATTCACTTCATCACCAACCTGTGGCAAGTCTACAAACACCATGTCGCCTAATAATTGCTGGGCGTGCTCAGTAATACCCATGATCATTTCATCCTGGTCGTGGTTTATCCACTCATGACTTTCTGTAAATTTAAAGTTTTTTGGTGCGTCGCTCATAGCACTATCCTTATTAGGGGTGTTGTTCTTTAGGGTCAAAAGATCCTAGCTCATGAAATTTGTTAAATAGGTTCCCCATGCTTGACAAAACGGGGCTTACCAACAGATGCCGGAAATAATTTCCCCCGGATATCGACCATCACTTCAGCGCCTGTTTCCACAGGCACCCGCGCGAAGGCAATTGACTTTGCAAGCGTTGGAGAATAAGTACCGCTGGTGATAATTCCGTCAGCATGCCCATCAACAATAACGCGTTGTCCCGTACGCATAATTCCTTTTCCATCCAGGGTAAGGCCTACTAGTTTACGTTTTACACCCCGTTGTTTTTGAGAAAGCAATGCGCCCATGCCGATAAAGTCACGATCTTCTGGTTGCCACTTCACCGTCCAATTTAAATTTGACTCTAAGGGGGTGGTTGATTCGTCCATGTCTTGGCCATAGAGGAGCATACCCGCTTCCAAGCGAAGCGTATCACGCGCAGCTAAGCCACACGGTTTAACACCGGCATTTGATAACGCGGACCAAAGTGTTGCAATATCTTCTTGGGGCAAAATGATTTCTAGCCCATCTTCACCCGTGTAGCCTGTGCGTGCAAAAAACCAATTGTCTACATCAACACATTCAAAATAAGTAAGGGTTGATATGGCATCCACTTGAGAGGGATTTAAAATACTTAATGTCTTTTTGATGGCATCGGGGCCTTGGACCGCTAGCATGGCAAGTTCTGTACGTTCCTGCAATCCGGCCGAAAAGCCAATGATTTTTTCGCGAATCCATGCTAGGTCACGTGTACGAGTGGCAGAATTTAATACTAGGCGGTAATTATCAGATGCTCGTTGATACACGATTAAATCATCTATAATTCCTCCGTGTTCATTACACATACAGCTATAAAGCGCTCGGCCATTATGCTGGAGCTCGTCAACATCGTTGCTCAATAATTTGCGTAAAAATTGCCGTCCTCCGGCGCCTAATACATCAACAACAGTCATGTGAGATACATCAAACATTCCGGCGGCTTTTCGAACCACATGATGTTCATCAAGTTGTGATCCATAATGCAGTGGCATTTCCCAACCATGAAAATCCACTAATCTTGCATTCATTGCTTGATGACAAGCGTGAAGTGGTGTTTTAGCAATCATTGCACGTCCCTTGGTTCAACGTTGAATAAACAGGATTTAGGAAATGCAGATGTATTTTTCAAACCAACGAAAGCTCGCACTAGCATTGCAGGGCGGTTTATACCTGTTTTCGGCTTTCAACGGTTTGAAAAATACACCTGCAATCTAGGTTTTTCCTAAGTCCTGATAAAGTCCTAAAAGTGATTATACCGAGATGATTGTAGTCAGCAAGAGTAAGCGTTATTAATATACCTTCCACGAATGAGTTTTAGGATTTAAGCATGACAGCACATTGGATACCTTGGCATCGTTTGCTTGATTTAGGATGGTTACTATTTTTGTTGTTCGTGTTTAGGTATTTTTGGCGTGCCCGGCAAGTAACACTTCAAACCAAAAATTGGGTAAAAACACAGGGGCGTATTACCAAATTCGAGTGGATAACCCAAGGGCACCGGATATGGCCTAAAATTGAGTATGTATATCAGGTGGATGATAGCGATTTTACTGGCGAGTCTTTGTTCCTTGATACCACGCATAACGACTTTAACAGCGCTCATGCACGTATGATTGCTTACCAAGTGGCTATTGCTTATAAAAACAATGAAGCTATTGATGTATATTATAATCCAGACAAGCCAGAGCAGGCTGTTTTGGACCGGATTGTTCCACGTAAGCTGCACATGATTTTAAGCGTTATTGCAGCATTAATAGTGCTGCATGGGGTGATTGTGTTTTTTGAACTGATTACAACCGCTTTCTCTGATGCGATGTTGTTTTTTAAGTAGGGCATTGACAAGCTGGTTTTATCACTTTGGCCTGAAGGCTTGTGATGGCTAGGCCGCGTGTGCCCTGTCCTGATGGTGCAGTGGTAAATTCCAGTGTAACTTCCAGCGTCTGTTTTTGTTGATATTGTGGGTTTTTATACACTACAAGCAAGGGCATGATGGCTTGCCAATAACCAGGGCGTATTGATTTGATGACCGGTGGTAAGGTGGCAACGGCGCTGACGTAATAATTATTTTTTTGAATTTCATCAGGCAATTTTGAGTCGCTCAGCGCTTGACTGTAGTCCTTCCATGCCTTATAGGTAAAATATTGGGCAATTCCCTTTTGTTGCGGCAGGAAATTTTGATAATCATAAGTATAGGTGGCAACAATCGCTTCATTTGCCCAAACAGCAAGCTGTGTGGCGTCTGTATCAGCTAACGCTTGGCAGGGTATGGTTATCAAAGAAAAACACAGTATAGCAAGTCGCTGATAAAACATGATCATTCCTATGATGCGTTAAGTTACTATTGTAGCTAATTTTAAGGGAGTGTCTAGCCATCAAACCTGGGACAACCCTTTGGCATTCTCTATTAGATATATCGAACGAGCCGCATTTATGGTAATTTGCGCGCTTTTATAGCCCAAATCATTTATCCTTTAGCAAAAGATAGATAAAATCTAAAATCATTTATACTCCGTGGATATAAATTCAGTATCGTTATGTCTGCAACGTATAGTTGACGTAATTTTAAAAAGGACACCATCAAAAGGATAATGCATGCGTGAAGTTTGATAAACGATTGTCATGGGGAGAGGCGTTGTGAGCAACAATCATTTTTACTTTGCCAATCGTGAAAGTGTCAATCGATTTGTCAATCGGTGGGATTTTCTGTTACTGATTTTGGTGTTTTCCATTTTGTTTTTTTTAGGTTGGGCTGGCATGCAAATGGCCACTCCTTATTCGCTTGGCGAGCCATTACCTATTTCGCTTGCCCCCTCACACCTGCCTTTTTATGCCTTAAGAACTGTACTGCGCATGTTTATAGCGTTGGGATTGTCGATTTTATTCACCTTTGTTGTTGGTGCATTAGCGGCTAAACACCGTCGTGCAGAACAAGTCATCATCCCGGCCATTGATGTTTTGCAGTCTGTTCCCGTATTAAGTTTTTTGGCGATAACCATCACAGGTTTTATTCGCTTATTTCCAAATAGTTTATTGGGACCTGAGTGTGCTTCTATTTTCGTTATTTTTACGGCACAAGTCTGGAACATCACGTTTAGTTTTTATCAGTCACTTAAGATGGTCCCCCATGATTTACGTGAAGCAGCTGCCGTTTTTCAATTGTCCGCTTGGCAGCGGTTTTGGAAAATTGAAGTGCCTTATTCCATGCCAGGTCTGTTATGGAACATGATGATCTCGATGTCCGCCAGTTGGTTTTTCGTGGTTTTATCGGAAGCCATTGCAGTGGCTCACCAAGATATACGCTTGCCTGGCGTAGGCTCATACATTGCTTTGGCCATTGAGAAAGGCGACCTGTACGCAGTTGGATATGCAATTTTAACCATGGTGGTTGTTATATTTCTCTATGATCAAATTTTATTTAGACCACTGATCGCATGGTCTGAGAAATTCAAAGCAGAGCAGTCCTCTGATGGAGAAGAATATCAATCCTGGTTAATCGACTTAATCCGTAGAAGTCGTTTGATGATGCGTGTTAATGAGCGGCTCGCTATTGTGAGGGATCGCTTTGTGAATGCGCATCTGTTTCGTCAGCGAGGGGCAAACGTCATCCATGAAATGGACTTTAAACGTCAAAAACACATGGATTGGCTATGGAGTATCGTCGTATTGCTGGCTATTTTTGGCGGTGGTTATTTATTGTTGCGTTATATTCTCGCTGTTTTGCAAGTAAAAGAAATTTTACATGTGTTTCTTTTAGGGGCGGCTACAGGCTCTCGTGTGATTGTGTTGATTATTTTAAGTTCGTTGGTTTGGATTCCTGTCGGCGTATGGATAGGACTTAGGCCAAAAGTATCGCAAAAAATTCAGCCCATTATTCAATTTTTTGCAGCGTTTCCTGCAAATCTATTTTATCCACTTTTTGTTATTGCTATCGTGCGGTTTCATTTGAGTGTAGAAATTTGGGTTACACCGCTCATGATTCTTGGGACACAGTGGTATATTTTATTTAATGTTATTGCTGGTGCCTCGATGATTCCTCGTGATTTGTATTTAGTGGCGGATAATTTTGGTGTAAAAGGATGGCAATGGTGGCGCAGGCTTGCTTTGCCTGGTATTTTTCCATTCTATATTACAGGCGCAATAACGGCGGCTGGTGGAGCTTGGAATGCCAGTATTGTTGCCGAATGGGTTAGCTGGGGTAGCACAACACTTACTGCTACGGGCCTTGGGGAGTACATCCAGGCCAGCACTATTGGGGGTCATTTTCCAAAAATTGCCTTAGGAACTGTAGTTATGTGTCTTTATGTGCTTGTTTTTAACCATTTAATTTGGCGACCGTTGTATCGTTTAGCTGAAGAACGGTTTAATTTCCAAGGGGTATAGATGTCTGAGACTATTATTGCCATTGAACATTTACGCAAAGCGTTTAAAAAAGCAGCCACTCAGGATTTGTTGGTGCTTGATGATGTAAATTTTAATCTGCAGGAAGGCGAGATTGTGGCCTTGCTGGGAAAATCTGGATCTGGAAAATCAACATTGCTGCGAATTATCGCGGGCTTGGTGTCTCCTACTGATGGTATTGTGACGTATCGCGGAAATCCGGTGACCTCGCCTGTATCCGGTATTGCTATGGTTTTTCAATCGTTTGCATTGATGCCTTGGTTGACTGTTTTGGAAAATGTAGAGTTAGGGCTTGAGGCACAAGGGGTTGGCCGTGAAGAACGTCGTCGCCGTGCCATTGAAGCGATTGACATTATTGGTTTGGATGGTTTTGAATCGGCTTACCCCAAAGAATTGTCTGGTGGCATGCGTCAACGTGTAGGTTTTGCTCGTGCGTTAGTTATTAATCCAGATGTTCTGTTGATGGACGAACCTTTTTCAGCGCTTGATGTATTGACTGCAGAAAATTTAAAGTCGGATTTGTTGCGGTTGTGGCATGAGAAAAAAACCAATACGAACGGTATTTTGTTAGTAACCCACAACATAGAAGAAGCGGCGATGCTCGCCGATAGGATTGTTATTTTAGGCAGTGACCCTGGTTATATTCGTGCTGATTTGCAAGTAACAATGGCTCAACCTAGAGACGCTGCGATGCCTGAATTTCGTGCGCTGGTTGATAGAATTTATACGTTAATGACAACAGGTCCCGGGGAGAAAACGCGGCATGCGCAACGTGAGCGTCAAATTGGCTTAGGCTATCGTTTGCCGGATGTGGAGCCCTATGAATTATCGGGTTTGATTGAAACCATGACATCGTTTGAGGATAGAATTGATTTGCCTGAGCTTGCCGATGAGCTCACGATGAATGTTGATGATTTATTTCCCATTTTGGAGACCTTAGAAATTCTAGGCTTTGCCAAAATTCTCGATGGTGATATTCAGTTGAGTGAATTGGGTAAACAATTTTCAGAGGCCGATTTGCAAGAACGAAAACAATTGTTTGCACGAAGGCTATTAGAAAAAGTACCTTTGGCGCGCTATATTCGCCGAATTTTAGATGAGAAAGTGGGGCATCGAGTGTCTGAGGAGCGCTTTCTAAGCAAGTTGGAAGATTTTTTAAGTGAAAAAGAAGCTGATCGGGTTTTACACACGATGATTGACTGGGGCCGTTACGCTGAAATTTTTGCTTACGATTTTAATACAGGTATTCTTAGTCTAGAAAACCCAGGTATTTCAGATTCTACTAATGAATAGGACGTTATTACGCTCTTGATCCAAGCCGCTATGGCTTGGTTTTTTTCGGCTGTGTAAGTAAAAAATCTAATATAGCAAACAGGCGCTCTTCTGTTTTAGCCATTTGCAAATCAGTTTTATATTGGTTATTTACAATAAAGGCTGGTACGGCACCTATTTGATAACGTGCCATTAATGCTTGGCCCGTGCTTATCGCAATATCAATGCTGGGGGAATGACCAAAGGCGCTTTCAGCGGTTGCTGTATCAACGCCATTTTTTTTGAAAAAACCAATCATGGCTTCGTTACTGTTTAAGGGTTGTTTATCGTCAAGAATCGCTTTGAAGAGAACGGGGTTTAATTGTGAGCCCATAGATAACGCATTTGCTGTGTAAAAAGCCCTGGCATAAAACTCCCAGTCTTTATTAAACACAACGGGTATCTTTTTATAGACTATT
>CAXNER010000009.1:0-10705 GCA_964201315.1 Legionellaceae bacterium | reverse complement strand
ACCCCCATCGTGAAAATCCGTTGGCGCATGATAACTATTACAAGGTAAATATTAGCCGCTTAATTAACGCCATTATGCTGGGCGTGCTAACCCATGACGGACACTTACTGATAATTAAACCACAAGGGATGTGAATGCAAACTGTTTTAGTAACTGACAATCCCCAAAGTTGGGCGTTTTTAAGCCATCTTGCTCCGATTGTTCAGGCTTCAGACTATTTATCCGAAGAATGTTACCATCAAAATAAAGCTCTACGGGTCATTAACCTTTGCCAATCCTACAATTATCAAACGATTGGTTACTACGTCTCCTTATTGGCACACGCCCGGGATCACAAGACAATCCCATCTGTACTTAGTATTCAAGACGTATTAAGCACAAGCTTATCCAAACAAATTTCACAAGACCTTGAGGAAGAAATTCAGCATAGTCTGCATGATATTAAGGGCGAAGAATTTATTTTAAGCCTCTATTTCGGTCAAAACATGGCTAAAAGGCATATGGATTTGGCAAAAAAATTACATGGCCTGTTTCCACTACCACTCATTCGCTTTACTTTAGAGAAAAAAAAGCAATGGAGTATCAAAAAATTGAGCCTCTTGTCGCCTGCAGATGTACCGCCACAACATGAAACGTTTATGCACGAAGCTGCAGAGAGCTTTTTTTCTAAGAAACGTTTTCATCAATGGCGAAAAAAACAACGCTTTCATGATCTAGCAATTCTTGTCGATCCAACAGAACCCAACGCCCCCTCCAATAAAAAAGCACTGGAGGCATTTGTAAGCGCCGGTGAGGCACTAGGTCTCAATGTTGATTTTATTGATAAAAATGACAGCCGGTCTATTGCTGAATACGACGCATTATTTATTCGTGCAACAACCTCAGTTGATCACTATACCTACCGCTTTGCGAGGCGTGCATTACAAGAAAATTTAGTGGTCATTGATGATCCACAATCCATTGTGAAATGCACTAACAAGGTATATTTGGCCGAGCTGATGCGTAGTCATCAGATCCTCACCCCCGAAACAGTATTCATCAGCAAATACGATAAAGAATTACCACCCATCCAGTTTCCTTGTGTATTAAAAAAACCCGACAGCGCCTTTTCTCAAGGTGTCGTAAAATTAGATGATCTAAAAGAACTACAAAAATCATTGACCCAATTTTTTAAAACATCGGATTTAATTTTAATTCAACCCTTTATTCCGACAGAATTTGATTGGCGTATCGGTGTACTGGACCACAAACCTATTTTTGCCTGCCGCTATTACATGGCGAAAGGTCATTGGCAAATCTACAATTGGACCTCAGTACAAGAAATAGAGGGAAAACATGAGACCATACCCTTACACGAGGTACCTGACGGCGTTATAAAAACTGCATTAAAAGCCACGCGCTTAATTGGCGACAGTTTATATGGTGTTGATATCAAACCCCAAGGTGACAAATACTATGTCATTGAGGTCAATGACAACCCTAACATTGATTGTGGTATTGAGGACAAGATAATGGGTGAAACGCTTTATCAACATATTATGAGTGTTTTTTTACAACGCATTCGTAGGAAACATGGCTATGTCTAATTACCCTATTTTTTCTGTACTTGGCCTTGAAATTGAATACATGTTGGTGGACAAAGATACCTTGGCGATACAACCAAAAAGTGATTTGATTCTAAAAACACTTGCCGGCAAACAAGTCAACGAAGTTGTGCTCGGTGATATTGCTGCCAGTAATGAGTTAGTAATGCATGTACTTGAATTAAAAAACAATGGTCCAAAACCACCGCACCATCCGGTTGCGAACCAGTTTCAACAAGCTATCTTGCAATTACAACCATTGCTTGATCAACACCATTTGCAGTTATTACCCACTGGCGCGCACCCGTGGATGAACCCATCCCTCGAGACCACTCGTTGGCCACATGGCGATAACTCGATTTACCAACAATACAACAGTATTTTTAACTGCCAGGGACACGGTTGGGCTAATTTGCAGAGTATGCATGTCAATTTACCTTTCGCAAATGATGACGAGTTTTCACAACTTCACAATACCATTCGCCTGCTTCTTCCCCTCCTACCGGCGTTGGCCGCTAGCACGCCTATACTTGATGGGGTGAAAACCGGCCGTCTCGACTCTCGGCTTGATTTTTATAACAATAACCAAAAACTCATTCCATCTATCAGCGGCGATGTTATTCCTGAATTTATGTGTTCAGAGGCTCAATACCAAACTGAAATATTACAGCCAATGTACCAAGACATAGCCGATTATTACCCACAAGGTCTTTTGCAACACGAATGGTTAAATTCACGTGCAGCCATAGCAAAATTTGACAGCATGGCAATTGAAATTCGTATCCTTGATTCTCAAGAATGCGTAAATGCTGATATAGCCATAGCTCATGCTATCCATGCAATTCTTAAAAATTGGCACGACAGTGGCTCTGAACAGCATCGAGACAGCATCTGCCCCACGGAAAATCTTAAAAGAATCTATGATCAAACTATTAAAGACGGATTAGACGTGCCTATTGATGACCGTGAGGTGTTGACGCAATTACAGTTACCCAAAGGACGAACGATGACGATACGTGATGCTTGGTCATTGCTGATTGAGCGTGTAAGTAATGAATTAAACCATACTAGCCAATGTGCGTTGGAACATATTTTAGGGCATGGTAATTTAAGTGAGCGAATTTTACGGGCCTGCAAAAATGATTTCAGCCGAGACAAATTAACCTCTGTTTATCGACAACTGGGGGATTGCTTGTTACAAAACCAGCAATTTCAACCATCATGAAACCAACTGTATTATTTTTAAGTTGTGAGCACGCCGTAAACCATGTGCCCTCCCCCTACCTTCGGTTGTTTCAGCAGCACGAAGCCCTGTTGGAGACGCATCGGGCCATTGATTTTGGTGCATTGGACATTGCATTAAGCTTAAGCCAAACATTTTCTTGTGAGTTAGTTACCGCCTCTGTATCTCGCTTGCTAATAGACTGTAACCGTAGCTTGACTAGTCCTAACTGTTTTTCAGAATTGACCATAGACCTAGCAACAGTTGAAAAACAAAAGCTAATAGACCTTTATTATTTACCTTATCGCACACGCTGTGAGGCCTTGATTAAAAACCACATTGAGCGTGGCCATCAAGTGCTTCATCTCTCCGTTCATAGTTTCACGCCAGTATTTAAAAACATCACGCGTAATGCCTGTGTTGGTCTATTATACGATCCAAAACGTCACGGTGAAAAAGAAGTAGCGCGCCTTTGGCATGGTCTACTTTCTCATGAAACACCTCCCTATCGCGTACGTATGAATTATCCCTATCGAGGTACCAGCGATGGCTTTACCAGCGCATTACGAAAACAATACTCCCAAAAAGATTACTTAGGTATGGAGCTAGAAATAAACCAAGCCCTAGTAAAAAACAAAGAATCCATTGATACAATGGCTGATTTCTTATCAAGAAGTATCAAAGAGCTGCTATTGTTGCTATAAGCTACAGGACACCATATAGATTACACAGGCACCCGCTGACAATCAGGGCAAAGTCCATATATATTTAAAGCATGATCAGTCATTTTAAAGCCTGTACGTTCTGCAATCATTTTCTGACGTGACTCAATCACCTCATCAATAAATTCATCTACACGACCGCATTTCACACACACCAAATGGTCATGATGGTCGCCCTGACTAAGCTCAAATACAGAGTAACCACCCTCAAAATTATGTCGATGAATCAATCCTGCCGTTTCAAATTGAGTCAGGACTCGATAAACCGTAGCCAAACCTACGTCCTCACCCATCTCCAATAGGGCCTTGTATACATCCTCTGCACTTAAATGATGCTCATGGGATTGCTCAAGAATTTGCAACACTTTCAACCGAGGCATGGTTATTTTCAATCCGGCATCTTTTAACTGCTGGCTCTCTTCCACAAAGGCTCCTTTCGTAGTGTATTTTAGAAAAAATTCGAAAAATAATAGATTTTTCATAGTGCATGATACCATTAGGAATTGTGCAAAAATACTATTGACCAATTGTGCACTCTTAGTAGTTATGCCGTTTGTAGACATCAAAACCATACAAATTCTAAGGCGGACATTTACTCTCTATCATTTCATACGAAGCTATCTGTACAAAAAAAATTGGACGTATATTCCAAATTGCTAACGTCATTCGAAAGATTGCATGGTATGATGTCGTGGTTTTTCACTATGGGTAACAATATGCAAATTAGAAACATTCTCATCAGCATAGCCTTGATACTATCATTGTCTGACTGCGCATCTTATGATTTTTCACGACGCATCGTCCAACAGGGTAATTTACTCCCCAGAGAAAAACTTGAGCGTTTAAAAATTGGTATGAGTAAAGACGACACGGCCATTCTTATGGGCACAAGCCTAATGAGCCCTGTGTTTAATAACGATCGCTGGGATTATGCCTATACATGGCGAAAGGGTGCAGGACCCATGCAAATTCAAACCTTAACGTTGTATTTTACGCACGGCGTCTTGGCTCGAATCGAACACAAACCCTAACAAAAACTATTATTAAAAATTATTTTAATAGATTAATTAACGAGTTATAAAAATTACTTGCACAACAGTGTTTGTCATGATAATTTATTCAATGTGAACATTATTTTCACAAATAACCATTGGAGACTTATCATGTTATCAACTATAGCCATCATGTCTATGCTTAGTAATACTGTTAAACAGCAGCTCACCGCTGCGATTACCCCAGCCCGGGGCAGGGGGTATCTTTTCGTTAGCTAGTCAAAACACGCCGCAATCAATAGAACCATCGGAACAATCTAATCCCCGCTTACGACAGCTATGCGAACAATATAATCACAACTTCCTTTGCAGCCACGCGACGCTTGCTAACTATAAACTAGCCACTATTTCACATATTATTGTGTATTTAAATGGAGAGTTGCACCTTTGGCAAAAATCCTCTTCAAATGGTTATGAGGAGGTGGACAAAAGAATCTCTCCAGCATTAATGGATCCTTATGTTCTACATAAAACTTTAATTCATAAAATGACACAATTAATGATGATTTTAGATGCTCTGATTAAAAAAGAAATATCCTGGGCGAACATGTATCAGCAACTAAATTTAGTTGATACAGAACTTAAGGAGCTACTAAGCTGCTTGGCCAAGGATAATATGGAACTACCTTACCTTGATTTACTCAATCCTTCAATTGCGTTAATTCTTCAAGCCAAAGCGTGTAGCTCTCAAGAATCACTAAAGCAAATGCTCGATAAATATTTCTGTATTATGCAACCGGTGATTGCGCGTTATAGTAAAAAATCTACAGACATACAATTAGCTGGATTACATAAGGTGATGGAGTTGTGGGTATCAGATTATTATCTCAGATGGGACACATCTAGAGTTTTAATTGTCGGCCCCCAAGGACCCAGAGAAGGTATGATTGAAAAACAATATTTCGAAGATTGTTATAAAAAAAATGTCCCTGCAGCGGTTGAACCTGTAGAGCGTATTATTTATGTAGAATCACCTCCCGATCTCATGTCAAGTATTAAAATTCCTACCTTAATCGAAAATTTAGGCAAGCACCTGCTAAATAGAAGCATTGGGTTATTTGCATTAGGAAATGTTAATGCCATGAACAAGGACGTATTGGCGCCCTATGCGCCAGACGTCCTAGAGCGGCTCCCGCCATTACCCGTGCAAAGCGACAACGGAATGTGTCCTTATAAGATATAGTGTACAGACGACAATACTAAGACGCAGTAACCTAGATAAACACTAAGTTACTGCCCTTTAACCTTTCTGACGCGCACGTTGACGTCTTTTTTCCTTAGGATCAATCAACAATGGTCGATATATTTCGATTCGATCACCTGCCTTAACGACCGTATTTAAAGGCACAATCTTCGCAAAAATACCGACCGACATGTCTTTCACCTCAGGGTGGGTCGTCAACAACCCTGACAGTTGCAATGCATCAAAAACAGTCGCGTTATCTGCCAATGTTAATCTAATGTGAGCCAAATGCTGATCTAACGCTATATACACCAACTCTACATCAACCATACAGAGTCTCAGCACGCCCACAAAAAGCATCCACCATCTTATCAGTAACTTGCTCAAAGACAGGTCCTAAAAGCATAGAAACCATTCGTCCTGCAAATTCAAACTCAAGATCAAACGAAATCATGCAGCCATCCGTTGTTTCATCAAAGCGCCAAAACCCTTCTAAATGACTAAATGGGCCATTAACCAACCGAAGTTCAATCATTTTATTCGCTTGCAAGTGGTTACGCGTGGTAAATGACTTGGTTATTCCCGCAGCATTGATACTCAATGTCGCTTGTACTTCATCATCGTCACGATGATGCACTACACTTTCAACAAAATAAGGTAAAAATTCAGCATATCGCTCAATATCATTGACCAAATTATACATTTGCTCACAAGAATAAGGCACCGTTCGTGATTTTTTAACACTGGTCATTTTGCACCCCCATTACAACTTGTTATTAATGCCACCTGCTTGTCTAACCAATGGGCTAAATCTTTAATTTCATCAGGGCATATAGAATGCTCCATGGGATATATATGCCGTACAATCTGTTGAAACCCTTTATGACGTAAGGTATCCACCGTTAAAGTTGTCCACTCGTGTAATACGAGTGAATCAAATTGTCCACTAGCAAGAAATATTGGTGTACCAATATCAAGCGCAATTATACATTCAGATGCGAGTGGGAAATAGGAAGATAATGCGATGATCCCAGCAATCGGAACGGACATCTGTAGTCCAGCAAAGAGTGCCATTGCCCCCCCCTGCGAAAAACCTGCCAAAAAAATCTGTCTAGACTCAAAACCGTCCAATAGCTGACTGTCAAAAACTTGGCGAATAATTCCCTCTGATTGCGAAATACCATGACGATCTTCTCTATCGGTCAAGTTTACACCCACAATATCATACCAAGCGCGCATTGGCATATTATTGTTCAGTGTCACTGGACGTACTGGAGCATCAATAAACACGTGGCGCACAGGCGCCGTTAATGGTAATTGCTCCGCTAATCCTGCCATGTCTTGTGCATCTGCGCCCAAGCCATGCATCCAAATAACACAAGCCGTTGCTTGTTGCTCAGGCTCCTTAATATATACGTTCAACAGCATGTCTCCAACAAAAAGGCAAATTATCGCCAAAGCGCGCCATCATAGCAAGTTGAATGGCAGTTTGCTGTTAGACTACTTATACTATAACTTCAAAACCTACAGGCATAATTATGAAAAAGTCCTTAAGCCTCCTCTTTACCACGAGTACTCTTGCCCTGCTATTATCATCCTGTGGCCAAAAAGGCCCGCTTTATCTTCCAACCCCAGAAACACAACCTACCCATTTACGAACAGCATCATGAACATTAAATTTACAAAAATGCATGGGCTAGGCAATGATTTTATGGTGATTGATGCTGTTCGCCAAAAAATAGATTTAACACCGGCAGAAATTATAACGTTAAGTAGACGCGATACTGGGGTGGGGTTTGATCAGTGTTTACTTATCGAACCGAGCCATGAAGATGGCATCGATTTTTTTTACCGTATCTTTAATGCAGACGGCCAAGAGGTCGGGCAATGCGGTAACGGAGCGCGATGCCTTGCACGTTTTGTGCGCCACTATGAGCTCTCAAGCAAACAAGTACTCCACGTTGCTACGCACACAACCAAAATGCAACTTCACCTCAATAATGATGACAGTGTTACCGTAGACATGGGCCAACCCAACCTTAACCCTATCAATATCCCACTTAGCACCAAACAAGAAGCCGTACTTTATACTTTACCGATGGAAAATGGTGAACCCTGTAACGTGCATGCTATCAGTGTCGGGAATCCTCATGCAGTAATGGTAGTTCCCAATGTAACGACGGCGGCTGTTTTATCCCTCGGGCAAGAAATCAGTGAGCATCCCCTCTTCCCGCAACAAACCAATGCGGGTTTTATGGAGATAATTAATTCCTCACACATTCGGTTGCGTGTTTATGAACGCGGCTGTGGTGAAACCCGTGCCTGTGGAAGTGGCGCAGTAGCCGCTGTCGCCATTGGTCGGTTGTATCACCAATTAGACAAGCAAGTAACCGTTACGCTTCCTGGTGGCGATTTGTTGGTCAACTGGGAAGACACACTTGGCTCTATATTTCTAACAGGTCCGGCAGCATTCGTTTATGAGGGCATGTTAATGTAAATAACGTGTCCAATCTTAATCTAAGCTACGTTTTTAATTTCCATCGTTTGTGTAGCCATGACCACTGCTCGGGATGTGCGAGAATAATGCGTTCTAACGCTTGATTATAGTTCAGGGTATTACGGTAAAAAGACTCTTGCGTGCTGCCATAGTCCTGCCAAAAAATAGGCTCATAAAACTCCAAAACATGTTGGCCGTTTTCGAGGCGGTAACCTGCGGCAGGTACTACGGGTAAGCCTGTATGACGGGAAACACTTGCTAAGCTGCGAAAAGTTCCTGCTTTTTTTCCGAAAAATTCCACGGCCACACCATCTCTATTGTTAAGGGATGCATGTTGGTCGAGCACGAACACTACAGCGTGGTTTTTTTCTAATGCATCAAATACCTGTTGTAACGAATTTTTTTTGGGAATGACCTGTAAGCCCGCGCGGTAATAACGACTAAACACAAAGCGTTCAACCATTTTATTCACCAAGGTACGGCGAATAAAGTGAAACTGTCCCTTAAATTGTTTGAAATTAGCAATCCCACCAATTGGGGCAAACTCCCAATTACCAAAGTGTCCCGTCAGTACTAATACCCCTTTGTTTTCTGCAGCAAGCTCAAGTACACGCTCATAACCACGGACTTCTACACGCTCACAAAGGGTTTTATCACTCATGAAACGCAAGTGAACCATTTCTTTTAATGACGTAGCAAGGTGGGAATAAAACGCCTTAGCCAAATGTATTTTTTGTCCACCAGTCAATTTATCGCCATAAACCTGTTGAATATTACTCATTACAATTTTTCGACGATAAGGCAGGCAGTGGTAGATAACCCGTCCGGCGAAAGATATTTTTAGTGTATTGATTTTAGTCGTCACAAGATTTGATCACCAAACAGGCGTTCATGCTAGCAAATCCACGATTAATCATGACTGCGCATTGCTTATTGGTTGGGAGAGCCCGTTGCGCACCGGTCGCATTAAGTCCCTGGCAATCAGGAGCCAACGTTCTAAGATTTGCTATTCCGGGGATGCAGTTAGCTTGTAAAGCATGGACAGTCATAACAGCATCCAACACCCCTGAAGCACAAATAGTATGCCCCATTGCCCATTTAAATGCCGTCACTGGCACCGGATACCCACCAAAAGCGCTACCAATAGCATGCGCTTCACTAATGTCTGATTTCGGGTTCCCATTACCATGAGCGACCACAAACCCAACATCAGCAGGTGTTAGTTTCTGCTGCTCTAAAAGACTCGATAATAAAGATGCCAAATGCGCCCCGTCTTCCTCAATGGAAAACAATCCCTCTGCTTCACTAGCAGAAACACCGCCTGTAATTTCACCATAACACTTAGCAGAACGTGCTCGAGCACTCGCCTCACTTTCTAATACCAATGCGGCAGCGCCTTCCGCCAGCAACGTACCATCATGCTCACTATCAAAAGGCCTTAAATGACGGGAGCTAATCACGCCTAATTTTTCATAATAAAATAATCCTTGAGGCTCTGCAGCCACGTCGTAGGCGACAACAACAGCACGCTCGGCAAGTCCATTTTTAATAGCATGATAGGCCTCAATGATTGCTTGCGTACCACTCACGGCATGATTGGCTATATTTTGATTAATGCCCTTAAAACCATAAGTAATCCCGGTGTATGCTAAAACGTTATTTGGCAAAATACGCAACAACCACATGGGGTGAACTTCGCTAAAAAGATCGCCTGCAAATTTCTGCATATCCCCACCTGATTTAGCAACAAGTGGCAAAAAATCATACTGTTGAAAATATTTATTACCAGGCGATCCCACATACACTGCGGTTTCTTCATTAAAATGCTCGGCATTTTCTAAAGAATCACGATAAGGAAGCAATTGGCTATGTTCCACGGCCTGCATTGCGGCGTTAATACCTAAAACGTCTTGACGCGAGATAACTTTCATAAGCTTTCTGTCTGGTAACATTTTTGCAGGCTGATAATCTTTTAGTTCGCCACCCAAACGATGCGACCAAGTAGATAAATCCCATTCACGAAGCGGAGCTATTCCACTCTCACCAGCGATTACTGAAGACCACGTCTCACCCGATGTAGAGCCACATGCCGTTAAAGCACTAAAACCTGTAATCAATACACGATTATTATCACTCATTTGTATACCCCTCAAACTCAGGGTGCTTAAATAACAGACAACTATTCGACCCACCAAAACCAAACGAGTTAGAAAGAACAACACCCAATGACTTCTCACGCGGCCCATCAACCACAAAATCCAAATCACATTCTGGGTCTGGCGTGGTTAAATTTGCCGTTTTTGGAATACAAGCATGCTCAATGGATAAAACCGACAACACTGCTTCCAATGCGCCCGCAGCAGCAATTAAATGCCCGGTTTGACCTTTAGTCGAACTGACCGGCAACGTATGAAGCTGCTCTTTAAACACTGATTTAATGGCATTT
>CAXNER010000008.1:0-10779 GCA_964201315.1 Legionellaceae bacterium | reverse complement strand
AATGTTTAAAACACGCTATACGCATCCATGCTGCTCTCGAAAGCCCTCCATGGCTTTCAAAGGTTTTAAACATTAATCGGTCATTTAAAATTCAAATGACTATATTGTTGGGCATACAAAACATTTCAATTTGCTAATTTAAAATTATATAGACGCAGGTGATCTAGTCGGTTGACTCGGTGGCGTTTTTGCGGGCTCTTGTGGCGAAAAAAAACGCTGAGATTCTCTCGCGGGGGAGGGGAATGCATACCCATGCTGGCTGGTTTGATCTCATCATGCTCTGGTGCATTAAGGTCTGCCCCACTAGGTTGATGCAGCATTGTGGTCGCGTTTGCATGAGCTTTCTGTGCTGCAATAAGGGCCCGCGTAGTCCCATCAAGTGTTGCTTGATCGAGGTTTGCCCCGAAGTTATTCAATACTGTGATGACGTTTGCATGACCATTTGCTGCCGCAATGTAGGCTGGTGTAGCGCCATTAGGCATTGGTTGATTAAGGTTAGCCCCGCCTTGATGCAGCGCTGTGATAGCGTTTGCATGACCCATTAGTGCCGCAATGTAGGCCGGCGTGGCACCATGAAACAGTGGTTTATTCAGGTCAGCCCCGCATTGATGCAGCGTAGTGATAGCGTTTTCATGCCCATTTTGTGCTGCAATGTAGGCTGGTGTGGCACCCTTATCGTTTGGTCGATTAAGGTCAGCCCCGCATTGATGCAGTGTTGTGATGACGTTTTCATGCCCATTTTGTGCGGCCATGAAGGTCGGCGTAGCGCCACCAATCTTCGGTTGATTAAGATTGGCCCCACCGGCATGTAGCGCTATGATGACGCTTGCATGACCATTTGCTGCCGCAACGCAGGCTGGTGTAACGCCATCAGGTGTTGGTTGATTAAGATCAGCCTCGCATTGATGCAGCGCTGTGATGACGTTCGCATGACCCTTTTCTGCTGCAATGTAGGTCGGTGTGGCACCATCAATCATTTGTTTATTGAGGTCAGCACCGCACCGATGCAGTGTAGTGATGATGTCTGCATAATCCATTCGTGCTGCAATGCAGGCTGGTGTACTGCCATCGGGCATTGCATTATTAAGCTCGGCCCCGCAGCCATGCAGCGCCGCCATGACGGTTGTGTGACCATTTGCTGCAGCAACGATGGCTGGTGTAACGCCATCAAGTGTTGGTTTATTAAGGTCAGCCTCGCATTGGTGCAGCGCGGTGATTACATTCGCATAACCCATTTGTGCCGCAATGAAGGCCGGTGTGGCACAATTATTGGCTGGTTTATTAAGGTCGGCCCCACATTGGTGCAGCGCGGTGATTACGTTCGCATAACCCATTTGTGCCGCAATGAAGGCCGGTGTGGCATCATTATTGGCTGGTTTATTAAGGTCGGCCCCACATTGATGAAGCGTTGTGATGACGTTTGCATGATCATTTTGTGCTGCAATGAAGGCCGGTGTACGGCCATCACATAACGGTTGATTAAGATCCGCCCCACATTCGTACAGTGCTGAGATGACGTTTGAATGACCATTTTGTGCCGCAATGAAGGCTGGGGTATTACCAGTAAGTGTTGGTTGACTAAAGTCGACTCCACATTGATGCAGTGCTGTGATGATGATTGCGTAGCCTGCTCTCGCCGCAATGAGGGCAGGGGTAACATCAGTAATCGTTGATTTTTTACTAAGGTCTACATTATATTTATGCAGTAATAAAATGATATCAACGCGATTTGCTCTTGCGGCTATGTGAGCAGGAGTAAGTTTGCCACATTGGGTTTGGGTTGGACTCCTTAATAACATTGTAATTACCAACATCAAGTCATCAATCGCACCCCTATCGCCCACCGGTAATCGACGCTTTGTTGAGTCAATGATGTCTATTAGGGGCGGACTTAATGAGGGCTCATAATTATTTAAAATACAACTGATCAAGGCAGTAGTGTTTTGGGTCCTTAATAAAATATATTCGATGAGAGATAAATTTTCCCCTGGCCTTACAGGGCAAAGTAAAACAGTGGTCATATCAAAAGATGCCAACAGAATGGCTAATCGTTTTGGGGAAAAATCATCGATTAATTTAGTAACGTATTGTTGTATTTTAGCATCAACCAAGATGAGCGGTTTTTTGCCAGTACCAGCGCTGGCAAAGGCTTGGGCCTTCTCACCAACGGGTGCTGGTGTTGCCGAGGAAGGCAATTTAGCAGGTTTTGCACGCGCTTGCTGTTCTTGAAAACTTGTATTGAACGCGTCAAACTCGGCCTTAGAGTGCTTGAGTGTTTTTATATAAATATTAAAAGCCTGTTCATGAAGGCCGCGCTTAAGTAATTTCTTCACCTCAGTTTCCCATTCGACCTCTGTAGTTAGATGTTCTACGCGGGGTAAGTGCGGCGGCGCCGGCTGGTCGGCCAATGTTGGTGGCTTTGCTGGATTGAGGACCTCATACATGCGTGATATTTTATGGGATGCGTCTTGTACGATTACAACTTCATCTTGCGCCCGGGTTACTGCAGTAATGATTTCGTTGAAATAAGGTAGTAATGATTCGTCATCCCGTCCCTTTTTGGCGCGATGGAGAGTGGTGGCATCCTCTGTTTTTGTCGTATTGGCTAATTTTCTACAGGCTGTTTCACACTCATCGCAGTCCAAGGGTCTCCAGACCACGACTTTGGCATACTCGAGACCTTTGGCTTGCTTTGGGGTAAAAACCAGCTCGGTGTGTAAGGCCCGCTTTGCCTCCTCTATATACTCAGGGAAAGTCACAACAGCAACATTGGGCCGCCTAGCTTCTTCTTTTAATGCATCTAACGCGGATTTATTTTTTAAGCTTACAACGGCACTTCGACCCGCGCGAGGACTCGCCGCCTCTGCGATCATCATTTTAGTTGATTCAACCTTGTCTGCAACGCCACCAGTAATCTTGTACTTAAGGTCAATTAACCGATTGGTTAGTTCAATTACTTCTGCTGAGCAGCGGTAGGTTCCGGGTAATTGAATCACGGGTACTTCTCTTCCCGCGCCAAAGTCAGCCAGCATGGATTTTATGAACGAGAACCGCGATTTTCCGTCAAACAATACCTGGTGGTCACCTAACAAAAACAACACATTGTCTTCATCGGCCAAAGTTTTTAAACCACATAATTGTCCAAAAGAGAAGTCTTGTGCTTCATCGACTACTACTAGTGAGTAGCGGCGTGGCATGCCCGTCAAGGAATGAAGTTCTGGTGAGAGCATTTTTTTAGACAACAAGAGGGCAACGTAGGCATCGTACAAATCAGAAATAATTTTTCGGTCTTCAGGGTTCATCGCGCTTTGACGAGCGCCTAATGCTAGATAGTTTTGGGCGCTATATCCGGAGCGGATCCTAAACTCTTGCCATACCATTGGTGCAGAGAGCTGGAGTTGACTTTTTGCAGCTCCTTTTTTGGATTGGATCGCAAAATACCAGTCGTAAAATAACGCCATGTCATTATTAGTGCCACGTAACTCTGTGCCCAATAACTCATCTTCTAGCAACTCTTCATAGGTCTTGAAAATCACCGCTTCCTCGAGCTCCACGTCCCCAGATACTGAGGCTTTCCAAGCGCGACACATAGTTTCGACTAAAAGAGGGGATTGACTAACATAAACTACAGGCAGGACCTCATCATCATGCCTATGCATGCGTACGTGGTTCGATAGCACGGATAGAGCGACACAAGTCTTTCCAGAGCCAGCCGGTCCATAGACGATGGCAGGTAATGCAGTTGCGATGGCATTTTCCTGGTGGTTATTAAAACAAACTATTTTTTGTTGATGGAACTCAATAGGGATGGCTTCAGCATGCCCCCCATCCTCTCCAACTGGAACAAAACCATCTATTTCGACCACGGGTACTTCTATCTCATCGTCTCATGTCTCGCTCAGAAGACCGCCACGACCTAGAAACCGGCTTTTATGGTAGTCGTGGTTTAAAACCACTTCCAGCATGCAAATTTTTCCATCAACCACTGTAAATAATAGACGAGTGCCTCTTTCGGAGTTGACACGTATGCTATATACCGGGTGTTTTTTTGAGCCTTGAAGTCTCTCTAAATGAAGCGCTTTATAATCCCCAGCTAATAACTGGTCTATTTGATCCTGGTATGCTCTAAATGGCTCTAAATCTCCAACCACATCCCGCCAATAGTATATTTTGGCCATCTGAAATCGCCGTACAAAAAATAATGCGCAATTATACTGTTATTTGTGCGCGAATTAAATGCATAGCGTATGATTTGGTTAATTTTTGATTGTTATATTAACTAATCAAGACTGAATTACCTTTGTAATAAGAGTGTTAAAAAATTCATTGGCGTATTCGACTGTGTAAGGGAGACAGAAGTAAATTCATTTATTATTAAAAGCACTTGATAAGTTAGCATTTGGCGCGTACAATTGGCCTCAGTTGATGCGGGGTGGAGCAGCCTGGTAGCTCGTCGGGCTCATAACCCGAAGGTCGTAGGTTCAAATCCTGCCCCCGCTACCACTATTATTTAAGACCCCATTTTTGGGGTTTTTTATTATCTGAGTATATATATTCATTAATTTTGTCCTTTTAGTGTTTTATTTGTTTCTGGGGATTGCTAAGGTGTTCGCCAGTAGTATTGCCGCGTTGAAAAGAGGACACAATTAATGAATCACTATACACCAGGTTCAGTTCCCTCTTACTATCGGAAACATGTGCGCACCCTATAAGTCGTAGTACTTCTGCAAGCAAAAGCCGATTAGAGTTAGCGCTACTGTCTTAATACACGAGAGGCATATGTTACAAGACGATATTGAACAGTTGATAAGGCCCACGATAGAAAGTATGGGCTATGAGTTGTGGGGTTGCGAATACCTGGCACAAGGGAAACACTCTTTGCTGCGGATTTATGTTGACAAAGAGGATGGTATTGGGATCGCTGATTGTGAACAAGTGAGTCGCCAAGTCAGTGCGTTACTGGATGTTAACGATCCGGTTCCGGGCAATTATAGCCTAGAAGTATCATCTCCCGGGATTCCTCGACCATTGTTTAATGCTAGCCATTATCAGCGGTATATTGGTCGAGAAGTTCATATTAAATTATTTAAGCCTGTTGCCAGCAAACGGAAGTTCATCGGTACTATCGTGTCAGCAAACGAAAACACGTTAGTGTTAGATATTAGTGGTACGCAGCAGGATTTTCTTTTTCCCAATATTGTGAAAGCAAATTTGACGGTCGAGTGAGGCGAACATGAGCAAAGAATTGTTATTAGTTGCTGAAGCGTTATCCAACGAAAAAGGCGTGAGCAGAGAAGTTGTTTTGGAGGCAATCCAAGCAGCATTGGAGTCGGCCACACGCAAGCTGTCAGGTATGGAGTTGGGAATTCGAGTTAAATTGGACCCGCGCACTGGCGAATATGAAACCTTCCGTTATTGGGATGTTGTTGCTGATGATGCAGTTGAATTTCCAGATAGAGAATTAACCTTAGCAGAAGCACAAGAGCGCTCGCCAAAGGCAGAGCTCGGTGATCGTATTGAAGAATTCACGCCATCTATTGAGTTTGGCCGAATAGCGGCACAGACCGCTAGACAAGTTATTATGCAAAAAGTCCGTGAGGCGGAGCGACGCCTGGTTATTGATCAGTTTAAGAGCAAACTTGGGCAGTTAATCTACGGGACCGCAAAAAAAGTTACGCGTGATAACATTATTATCGATTTAGGCGGGAAAGCAGAAGCATTTATGCCACGAAGCGAAATGTTACCACAGGAAATGTTTCGACCTAATGATAGAGTCAGAGCCTATTTATATGAAATTCTTGACAACGTACGTGGTCCTCAGTTGTTGGTTAGTCGTGTACGTAAAGAGATGCTTATCGAGTTGTTTCGCATAGAAGTCCCCGAGATTGGGGAAAATATTATTGAAGTAAAGGCCGCTGCACGTGAGCCTGGTAATCGGTCCAAAATAGCAGTTAAAACTAACGATGGGCGTATCGATCCTATTGGCGCATGCGTTGGAATGAGGGGTGCACGGGTTCAAGCCGTCTCTAGCGAGCTCGGCGGCGAACGCGTTGATATTATTCTTTGGGATGATAATCCTGCTCAGCTTGTGATTAATGCGATGGCGCCTGCAGATATTTCTTCAATCGTTGTTGATGAAGACACCCACACTATGGACTTGGCTGTTCATAAAGATCAGTTGTCACAAGCAATTGGGCGTAATGGCCAGAATGTAAGACTGGCTAGTCAGTTAACCGGATGGACATTGAATGTCATGACCATTGAGGAATTTGAAGGCAAAAGCCAAGAAGAATCCACTAAGGTTATTCAATTATTTACTACAGCACTAGAAATAGATGATGAAATTGCTCAACTATTAGTAGCAAATGGTTTCTCTTCGTTAGAAGAAATTGCATATGTACCAAAAGATGAGCTGCTTGCCATTGAAGAATTTGATGAGGAAATCGTCGAAGAATTACGTAATCGCGCCAATGATACATTGCTCACACAGGCGTTATCATCGGGCCAGGGTATTGCTGGTGAGCCCGACGCAAGTCTTTTATCCATGGAAGGCATGACAGATGAGCTTGCAAAGCGTTTAGCATCTAACGGTATTACGACAATGGATGAATTGGCTGAGCAATCGGTTGATGAATTACTTGAAATAGACGGAATGACAGAGAAAAAAGCAGGCGCTCTTATTATGAAAGCACGCGAGCCGTGGTTTCAAACCGATGAGGCGAAGTAGGTTGAGCCGGTTGATTGGTTTCTGAATGTTTTGGGCGTACGAAATGAGCGACGTTTAACGTTGCCATGCCCTATGGACAGTATCAATGAATTGTTGTGCTAGGTATTTAGAATGAGTGCTGTTTCCAACAGCTGAAAGGGGATTATATTATGGCGGATGTGACGGTTAAACAATTGGCTCAGGTCGTTGGTATCCCTGTTGAGCGCTTATTGAGCCAGTTGCAGGAAGCTGGATTATCCATCGTTGATGACCAGCAGACGGTCAATGAAGATCAAAAGCGCATACTGCTGAATCATCTGAAAGGTGGTGCTAGTCAAGATGCTAGTTCTACACCTGGAAGGATTACACTAAGACGAAAAAGTGTCTCTCAGGTAACCATGGGGCACGATGCTCACAGTGGAAAAACTGTGAATATTGAAGTCCGCCAAAAAAAGACATATGTTAAACGCAGTAGTGAGTCCGAACAACCTGCAGAAATTGATATTGACGATTCTGTAAATGAGGTTGAACAAGATATATTGGTAACCGTAGATGAGCAAACTCAAACAGTTGAGCCCGATGCTGTAGAAGCCGTTCAAGTTGATGAAGCAGGTCTTGGCAGCGACATTGTTGTTACGGATGCCGTTGAAGTATTGGCCGTTCTAGATGTAAACCCGGAAACATCGTTGACAGACGATGCAAAATTAGATAAATCCAGTAAGAAGAAGCCCGGAGTAGCCGTAAAAGAAGAAGCCGAACCGGCTAAGCCTGAATTTAAGAAAGGTAAGAAAAAATCTAAATATCAGCCCCCAGTTCGTGAAGAAAGTGATCATGACTCAATACATAATAAACGTAATAAAGGCAAAAAGCGTCGTGGTAACGAGAAGTCAGATAAATACCGAGAAGCGGAAGAATCGCTAACACACGGATTTGCAATGCCTACTGCCCCTGTTGTTCATGATGTGATGATTCCTGAAACCATTACAGTGGCGGAACTTGCCAAACGCATGTCAGTAAAAGCGGCTGAAGTCATCAAGGTCATGATGGGGCTTGGTGCAATGGCTACTATCAATCAAGTTATTGATCAAGAAACAGCAATCATTGTCGTAGAAGAAATGGGACATGTTGCTCGACTTCTTAAAGAAGATGCCATTGAGCACACACTAGGTGATGTGTTGAGTAAAGGAAGTAATCGTGAATCCCGGGCCCCGGTTGTTACTATTATGGGTCACGTTGATCATGGTAAAACGTCATTGCTTGATTATATCCGCCGCACAAAAGTCGCCGCCGGTGAAGCTGGAGGCATTACGCAGCATATTGGCGCATACCATGTTAGCACTCCTAAAGGCGATATTACTTTTCTAGATACCCCGGGCCATGCGGCGTTTACTGCTATGCGTGCACGTGGCGCGAAAGCAACCGATATCGTTATCTTGATTGTGGCAGCTGACGATGGTGTTAAGCCACAAACGGTTGAAGCGGTCCAACATGCAAAAGCGGCTAAAGTACCGATCATTGTTGCAATTAATAAAATGGATAAACCCGGTGCTGATCCTGAGCGGGTGAAGAATGAGTTGACTGGCTATGATGTAGTTCCTGAGCCCTGGGGTGGCGATACAATGTTTGTTAATATCTCTGCAAAATCAGGCGAAGGTATTGATGAATTGCTAGATGCTATTTTATTGCAATCAGAAGTTCTTGAACTAACTGCCCATACGGATGGCGCGGCCAAAGGCGTTGTCATTGAATCAAGGCTTGATAAAGGACGTGGTCCAGTGGCTACAGTTTTGGTTCAAAGTGGTACGTTACGCAAGGGGGATATTCTACTTGCGGGACTGCAGTACGGCCGGATTCGTGCGTTGGTTAGTGATAATGGTAGCTTGGTTGATAGCGCTGGCCCGTCTATGCCTGTTGAAGTACTGGGTCTGTCAGCTGTCCCGCATGCGGGTGATGACGCAATTGTCGTACCGGATGAGAAGAAGGCGCGCGAAGTTGCATTATTTCGTCAAGGTAAGTTCCGTGATGTGAAATTAGCTAGACGTCAAAAAACATCGCTTGAAGGTATTTTTGAAAACATGACTGCTGCTGAAACGAAAGTTCTAAATATCGTTCTTAAAGCGGATATGCAAGGATCAGTTGAGGCGATAGCCGATGCGCTGGTTAAATTGTCTAATGAAGAAGTTACAGTAGAAGTTATTGCAAGTGGTGTAGGTGGTATTACAGAATCAGATGTACATTTGGCGATAGCGTCTAATGGACTATTAATTGGATTTAATGTGCGTGCCGATGCCGGTGCTAAACGTCTTGCTGAGCAAGAATCTGTGCCTATGCATTATTACAGTGTTATTTATGACATTGTAGATCAAGTGAAGGGTGCTTTATCAGGTATGTTAGCGCCACAATTTAAAGAACAGATTGTCGGTATTGCAGAAGTTCGCGATGTATTCCGTTCGCCAAAAATAGGCGCAATTGCCGGTTGTATGGTGGTAGAAGGGGTTATTAAACGAAATAATCCAATCCGCGTGCTGCGCGACAACGTGGTGATTTACGAAGGAGCTCTTGAGTCCTTACGTCGCTTTAAAGATGACGTTTCTGAAGTTCGCCAAGGAATCGAATGTGGGATTGGCGTAAAAAATTACAATGACGTTAAGAGCGGCGACTTGATAGAAGTGTTTGAGACCATAGAAATTAAACGAGACTAAATGGGTTATGAGTACTAATTTTAAACGAACAGATCGAATTGCTGAAATGATTCAACGTATGTTGGCGCAAATCATTCAGCAAGAAATTAAGAACCCAGGGTTACCCAATTTTATTACTATTTCAGCTGTAAAGGTAGCAAGGGATTTGGGTCACGCTAAGGTTTATTTCACAGTGTTTAATAGTGATCCAGCGGAAACCGCAGAAATTTTAAATTCTTCTGCTGGGTATTTGCGAATGATGCTTGCCAAAATTATGACGCTGCGCACTGTTCCCCAATTGCATTTTATTTATGATGAGTCAATTGAGTACGGCAGGAATTTAAGTCGGTTGATTGATAAAGTAAATGATGAAGACGCGGCAAACAGCACTGACGATGTAAATGATACTGATAAAGACGATGAAAAAACTTGAAACAAAAGAAATTGTAAATGGTATCTTGCTGGTTAATAAATCTCCTGGCTTGACCTCCAACGCAGTGTTACAACAAGTAAAGCGCCTATTTAATGCAAAAAAAGCAGGCCATACTGGTAGCCTAGATCCAATGGCCACGGGTATGTTGCCTATTTGCTTTGGTGAAGCCACTAAATTTTGTCAATACCTCCTCGATGCAGATAAATGTTATGACGTCACTGGACTTTTGGGTATCAAGACCAATACAGGTGATGCTATGGGCGAGGTTATCGCCCGCGCTGAATCATATACGGTCTCAGATGAGGCGCTAAATACCGTACTGTCGCAATTTAAAGGTCCTATCAAGCAAGTACCGCCGATGTATTCTGCATTGAAACATCAAGGCAAACCATTGTACAAATACGCGAGGGCTGGAATTGACATTCTGCGCAACGAGCGCGAAGTGTTTATTCGTAACTTGCAGTTAAACCAATTTGATGGCCAACAATTATCGTTAACGGTCACTTGCAGTAAAGGGACCTACATACGAACGCTTATTGAAGATATCGGTGAACAATTGGGCATTGGTGGACATGTCACGCGCCTACATCGATGTTATACCGCGGGATATGATTGCGAATCTATGTATACCATAGATGAGCTTTTAAGTAAGTCAGCAGAAGAGTTGATGGCTTTATTACTTCCTATGGATAGCGCTGTTAGTTATTTGCCGCGTATTGCCATCAGTAGTGAAGAGGTGGGAGCGTTGCGACAAGGTAAAGTAGTGAGTCATGTCGATGCGACTGGGGTACTAGGCACTGTAAGATTGTATGAAAATGACACGGATTTTATGGGATTGGGAGAATTGCAAGCAACGGGCACCTTAAGCGCTAAGCGATTATTGATTGCGTAAAAACATGGGTGTTAATCGAGTTTCTTTACTATCCTGCCTGATTTTGATTCAACCATATTAAAACTCT
>CAXNER010000007.1:0-10854 GCA_964201315.1 Legionellaceae bacterium | reverse complement strand
ACGCAAGCGGCGAGGACCTCAGCATCAAGCGACTGAAAGAGCCGTTATCTCAAGCGGCAATTCACTATCTATGGCGTCAATTAACTTCAGCTGTTTTGGTTTTTCAAAAAAGAAAGAGCATTGTCCAGTTCGGCATTTTGAATAAATCAGTTGTGGAATAACCAATAAAATCAGAGCAATATTTCCAACAATTTGCAGCCATTTGTTACGATGCTCATACATTACATCATCCTTACTGTGTAGCCTTGCCATAAATTTTTCTCTGAATTCATCGTATTTTTGTTGTATAGGTAGCGATGGATTCTCGCCATGTTTATTACTCAAAATAAATTGATCGGTATCCGCGCTTAATTTTTCAGCTAAGTTACTCACTTCTATACCGCAGGTGTCTTTGTTTTTTGTGAGTTCGAAACCGTAGCGTTTCATTTGTTCAATTTTTTCATAGAGATTGTTCATGAGCTGCGTATAAATAGGGTCTTTATCGTCTAAACTTTTTAAGGCAGTTTGAGCCGCTTCATGCCGCTCTGTTTTTTGATAGCCTTGGCTATCATTTGCTGTTGTATAGTCATTTGCATCAAAGAGAGAGGCTGTGATCGTATTGAGGATTGGTTTTAAATGTTTACCGGGAAATTTTGTAATGTTATCCCGAATGGTTTTAAGTACGGCCACACTATCACCGGTTTCATTGTAGCGATTAAGTTCGCATTGAAGCCTGTCGATAAACGTTTCACGAGCATCCTTATCTTTTGAGCTAAAAAAGTCTTTTATGTAATATTTTGAAGTACGTTTTACAACGTAGTTGTCTAAAGCGCTTTTTGTATCGCCAACCAATGCTTCGCGATGTGTTTTCTTCAAGGCCTGGTCTATTTGATCTTGTTGAACTGCTGCATCTTTGGATAGTTGCTCCATTTTTTGGTTGATTGTGCCCTGCATCTTGTTAATGGCGGTGATGTTTGATTGGTAGGCCTCTACTAGAGTGGTCTCTTCTAGTTTATCGATGGCGGTGGATGTTGTTATTATTTTTTGAGACAATAAATCGCTCGCTATTTTTAGGCGAGTAACCGCTGGTGATAGAGCACTGATACTGGTGTTGTCTAACACTTCACCCACGAGTGTTTGCAGTGAGCTAAGGTCAGCAATGATCTCAATTTGTTGTTTAAGCACGTAGTTGCTGTTTTCAAGGGAGTGCCTTTCTTTATCTAAACGTTCGATTTCAACTACTGCTGCATCGCGATCTTTTTCTAGACGAGTAATATTGGTTGTTAGTGTATTGAAAGTAGCTATCTCGATTTCAAGCTGAGATTTTTGGTTGAAAACAGGCTGAAGTTCGGTATCGATAACTAGAGTATCCGCTTGGAGTTTTACTGTGTTCTCGTCTAAAAGAGTGTTTTTTTCGGTGTTTTGTTGTATTGCTTGAGCTATCACTGGAATTTTAATATCAATAAGCTGCAATAATGCGTTGATTATTTTTTTAAATTCAATGGGCGTTGGGTTTGCTTTTAATAGGCTTTGTTGTTTTTCGAGATAATCGCTCCACTGGGGAATGATACTCTTATCAAGCGCTTTTAACAGCTCAAAAAAACCGCGGTGAGCTTTTGTGCTCTTGTTTTCTGGGTCCATGATAAGATCTATTTCTTTAAAAGAAACCTTGGGTTTTTTGGCGGTGGATTCTAAATCTGTAGTTAGAATGGTTTGGATCTGCGGTAATCTTGCTCGCAGTTTTTCATAGTCCATAGAGTGTTCTGTGTTTTCCGTTTTCTTTTCTTGATTTGTTTGGATATCAGCTGAAATAGCCATTATCTGTAGTACAAGGGCATCATATTTTTCTTGCAGAGACGCATGCTCTATTATTTTTTGTGAGATTTGTGGAGCGATACTATTAATGCTCTCTTTCAATGGAGAGAGTTGTGCTTCTGCTGTGTCTCGTAGTATTTCAAATTTAGACTTCTCTTCTTTAAGGACCGTAATTTTTTCTTCCGTTTTTACTACGTTCTGTTGAAGGTTGTCTAGATTAATGAGCGTTAGAGTCTCTATAAAAAGCGTATCTCCAGATTCATTATGTAGTGCCTGTAGCCTATCTATAATAAATTTACGACCTTCTTGCAGCATTTTAACGGATTGATTGATAACGTCTGTCAAGGCACATCCGATATGAAGGGTATCGCCGCCAACGGCCTGTATGCCAACTGTTGCGCATCGTAGCGTATCTGGTAGCGGTTGGGTGGAGTAGCTTACATCAAGTAATTGTTTTTTGTGCTCGTTAAATTGAGCAAGAATGCCTTCCTTATCTGGTCCCGCCATTAACGTATCGACCGGAGCTGAAAGGTAGAACGCTTTCTTTTCAGTCAGAAGAAGTATCGTTTTATCATGCTCATTGAGGGAGTCTTCAATGTCTGCAACGGTAGGTTGAATGGTTGAACTAAACATTGCTTCGGCTTTATGGGTAACGGTTACAACGGATTCGAGTAGGGTGTCATGTTCAGCTTTCGTTAAGGCTTGTAACACCTCTGCACGGGCGAATTCGCTTTTGATAGCTTTAAACCCCGCACCTATTAGCTCTTGAGCTTTAGGATAAGCTGCAGCATGTTTTTCACCGTATTTGGCCAAATACCTCCGCATTACAGGCGCTATGACCAAGCTTAATAAACGTTTACGCTCATCGATGTATTCTTGTGACAAGTGCCGATCGGTTTCTTCAATTTGATGTGTTACAAGATCTTCCTGCGCCACTCTAAACGAGTAGGAGGGCGTGTCAGCATCTGTACCGAGTAGGTGTTGTAACTTATGAACACCGGCATGTTTTTTGAGTTGGCCTGCAATTATGCCATTAGCAAGCAACTTTGTTATAACTTTCGGATTGAAAAAGCTAAATGCCTCTGCAAAATCGTCAGGGGCATTTCGTATTAATTCAGCCATTAGTTGCATTAACTCATAGGTCATAGGATGACGGGGTGTTAATAACTCAAGCATTAGGTGCTGGATAAGGTGGTTGTGAACAATGATAAGGTCTTCATTACGCAAGGGTTCCAAATCTAATGCTAAAATTTGGTCCTTAATGTTTTTAAGAATAGCCTCAAGTTCCTTGTGATGTTTTTTAGGAAAAGATTCAAAAAGCATGGTTTTGTTGGTTTCAAGTTGCTCGACAATTGAAAGTGATAGATTGCCTGGTAGTGTCTTCGCAACATCAATGTATGTAGATAATACCTGTGATATTTTAGCTATTAGCAGGTTTTCTTGAGCGTTAATATCGTTTTTCAAATTACGTAGTCTTATAAAATCTGGAATAGACATGATGAGCCCAGGGATGCCGGGGACCTTACCATCATTAAATTTAGGTAAAATACTGTTGTGTAATATTTTGAATAGTGTTTCTGTGGCGTTAAGTAAGCCAGCAGCTTCAAGCGCATCTTGGGAGGTATCTTTTTTAGGGTCGACTAGATAGGTGGTTTTTATAGTAGCTATTTTTTTAAGGGTTTCATCTAAAAGCTTGCCTAAAGGACTCGCCGTATACGTTGTATAAGAATGGTTAGGGCTTGCTGGCATGACTTCTCCAATGAGACGATTTAATGCATGTGGGATTGTAAATGAAAAACATTAAGAGAGCATTAAGTAAGCACTCGGTGTTTTATTTGTCTCTTTTTGCATGACAACATGGTCATTTTTGTTCATTGTGGTGTGGTTTTATCAGAATCCTGCTGTAATTTGGTCGGATAATTCGTGCGCTTGTTTCCCTATTTCGTTGATAAGCTTCATTTTCTGATTTGCAAAAAAGAAGGAGCAATGGCCGGTACTGATTTTTGAGTAAATCAGTTGTGGGATAATAAACAAGATCAGAGCAATATTTCCAATAATTTGCAGCCATTTATTACGGTGTTCGTACATTACATCATCTTTACTGTGCAGCCTTGCCATGAATTTTTCTCTAAATCCATCGTATTTTGGTTGTGAAGGAAGTGATGCTAACTCACCACCATGGTTGCTAGTGATAAACTGATCGGTATCTTTTTTTAATTTTAGAGCCAAATCGGTGACCTCAACGCCACATGCATCTTTCTTGTGTGTAAGTTTTAAACCATAGTTTTTCATGAGTTCAATTTTTTCATAGAGCATGTCTATATTCTTGGCGTACCCTGAGTATTTTTTTCTCAAATTTTCGAGAATAATTATTGCTTCGTCGTGTTGTGTTGTTGTTTTATCAGGAACGTTAGGATTGTTAAGAGGGGAGTCTTTTGCATCGAAGAGAGCTACGGTTATCCTATTGAGGAGTGGTTTTAAGCGTATGCCAGGAAACCTCGCGATATTCGTTCGAATGGTGGCAAGAACTACATCGCTATTGCCTGACAGTCTATAACCGTTAAGTTCACCTCGAAGCGCGTTGATAAAGTTGGCACGAATTTTCTTGTCTTTAGAGCTAAAAAAATCTTTAACGTTATACTTGGCAGCGCGTTGACCTAAATAATTGTCTAAATGTATGACGGCATCCTTTACCATTTGTGTGCGCTCTACCTCTTTTTTTATAATGGTCGCTTGCTTATGCTTTAACTCTGTATTGATAGATAATTGTTCTATCTTAAGGCTTAAGGTATTTTTCAGTTGAAAAATGGCAGTTATATTCGCTTGGTAGTTTGAAATGCTAGCGGGATCTTCTAGTTTCTCGATGGCGCTGGATGTTGTTGCTATTTTTTGGGTTAATAAATCGCGTGATACTTTTAAGCGGGCCATCGTTTCTAATAGAACATCGATACCAGCGGTCTCTATTACCTGACTTATGTCAGTTTTTAGTGAATCAAGGCCTAAAAGGATGTCAAGTAATTGTGTAAGCACGTTTTTGTTGTCTTTAAGTTGTATTTCTTTTTTATCCAAACGCTCGATCTCATGTGTTGTTGTATCACACACGTTTTCTAAACGAGCTATTTCAGCTGATTGCTTGTCGAAAGCAGCAATGTCTTTTAGACGTCGAGAGTTTAGGTTATATATGGGCTCGAGCTCATGATCTATGGTACGAAGATCTTGGTGGAGAAGCGTCTTTTCTGAGTCCAACGTTGAGTTTTCATCGATTCTTTGTTGCATAGCGTCAGCTAACATTGGTATTTTATTGCCAATGGATACCATTAAGTCACTGACTATTTGTTTGAATTCAATAGGTGCTGGGTGCGCTGAAAAGCGATCCTCTTGTTTTTTGTAGTAACTGCGCCACTTGGGAATTAGCATTTCATCGATAGCGGCTAATAGACTAATAAATCCATGGTGTTCTGACGTGCTTTCGTCCTTTGGCGCCATGATAACGTCTATTGCGCTAAAAGAAACCTTTGGTTTCTTGGTGGTGTCTTCCAAGTCCGTCTCCAGAATGGCTTTGACCTGCGGCAATTTTAGTAGGAGTTGTTTATAGTCTTCAGATAGTCGTGTGTTTTCATCTTTTGCATCATTATTTTTTTTCACCTGATCTAAAACTGTGACTATACTTTTTCCAAGTGAATCGCACTGATCTTGTAGAGAGCGCTGCTCCTCTATTTTTTGCGGCATTTGCGAGGCGACAATAGCAAGTTCTTCTTTCAATGTGGGGAGTTGTGTTTTGGCGGTACTCAATTCTTCTGTAAATTTAGATATCTCTTCTTTAATTGCGGCAAGTGCTATTTCTATGACAGCTAGGTTCTGACTTAGGCTTTCTGGATTGAATAATAAAAATGTTTGTGTAAACAGGGAGTCAAAGCTCTCTTGCTCTAATGCCTGCATTTTGTCTGTAATAACGCTACAACTATCTTGCAATTCTTCGATTGATGCATCAATAGTGGATGCTAACCGACGTCCAATAGAAATAACAGAGGCCGCAAGAGATTGTTTGCTTATCGTTGCGCATCTTAATACATAGGGGAGAGGTTTTGTTGAGTATTCGACATCAAGCGTTGCTTTGTGCTCGTTAAATCTATCTAAAATAGCGGTCTTGCCTGGTTCTTGCAATAATGCCCCAACTGTAGTTGAAAGGTAAGCTGTTTTCTTTTGAGACAACATAAGAATAAGCTCATTATGAGCTGTCTGAAGCCGTTCAAGGTCATCAATAGTAGGTGTCGGTGTTGTTGTAAAAAATGCTTCGGTTGAACGTCTGAGCTCTATAACGGGTGCTTCTAAAACGTCATCTTCAAATTGTGTTAGTTCTTGTAATATTTCTGCACGGGCAATGTCACTCTCGATCGCTTTGAAGCCCTCTTGGATTACCGACGCAGCGCTAGGATAATCTACACTGTGTTGTTGACCATAGGTAGCCAAATACCGTCGGGTTGCAGGTATCATTATTTCATTTAACAAATCGCTACGTTTCTGTGGGTATTCTGCTGACAAGTCCCGTGTTTTGGTTTTTATAGTTGGGGGCGTTTTTTTTCCTTCATCTGTTGAAGAGGATTCTTTTGTATATGTGTAGGAGAATGAATGCTCATTACTATCATAATTTGGAATGTGTGTTACTCGAGTAACTCCAGCATGCTTCCTGAGCCGGCCGGCAATTATGTCATTGGCAACCATCTTTGTTACTACTTGGGGGTCGAAAAAGCTAATGGTCTCTGCAAGACTGTCAGGCAGGTTATTTATTAATTCTGCCATTGTTTCTAGGAGTTCATAGGTCATAGGATGGCGAGGTGTTAATAATTCAAGCGATAGGTGTTGGTTGATGTGGTTGGAAATATCAATGGCATCATCATCGCGCCAAGCGTCTAAATCTAGTTCTGAGATTTGGAGCTTAACAGTTTGAAGAATAGCCTCAAGTTCTTTGTGATGCTTTTTTTCGGATGGCTTAAATAGCTCTACTTTATTTGTTTCAAGTTGATGATTGATCGACTGTGTGAGTGGGGTGCTAGTGTCCTGTTTGGCTGTTTCAATATAGGCGACTAATTTTTTGGACAGTTCTGCATTCAGGGCATTTTCTTGAGCATTTATTGATTTTTTTAAGTTATTTAATTTTAAAATACTAAAAACGAATGAAATGGCATTTAACAATATATTGGGCATATTGCCTTCGCTAAATTTAGGCAAAATATCTTTGTGCAATGTTTTAAGCAGGGTTTTAGTGGCCTCAACCAGTTCTTGTGCTTTGATTGCCTCTTTAGGCAGAGCCTTGTCGCTGCTTTTTGGGTATTTTTTTTGGATGTTATCTATATCTTTAAGTGTTTGAGTTAAAAACATGCCCAATGGACTTTCAGCATACGTTGTAAAGGGGCTTGACTCTGGTGACGGCATGGTTTTTTAACTCATTGGTGACCTAATGTGTTTCTCATTGTAAATGAAAAACGTCAGAAGGTCATTAAATAAGCATATTTTGTGTTGTAACTATTACAGTGATTAGTGCAACGCAGCCTCAGTCATGTTGATACCATGTCTTATTGACAGTAAGATTAGGAGGCGTCGAGCCATGTTGGAATCTTGATCTAGCCGATAGAGAGTCAGCTCGCATCCAATTTCTTTTTTGTATTGCTGCATCTACTTATGGTGGTTCCATTAGAGAATACTATGTTTGCATCGCTTAGGATGACGTACTTGGGAAATCACCTAAAATAGCGGGAAAAAATTGGTTACTATTACGCTCACCAATCGAAATATAGATGCTCATCATCAAACAGCCAGTATCAATGTGGCCACAGGGATTTGTACTCTTGCTGATACGCAAGCGTTTGAATGGCGCCATTTAACGTCAGAAGCGGATTTTAGTCATCCGTTATTAACAGAGCGCTATATAAAAACGTCAGGGCATTTACATCATTATGAATATGATGATGTAGATGGGTTACTTTATTCAGCAATTTATGTTTATACAGCTCTTCTTCACGCAGACGAGCCTCTTCTTTGTCAATTTAAAATAAGTCCATCAATTATTTTTAAGCATTCAACCTCTAAAAATAATATTTATTTTTCTATTGATAGCCAAAAAGGCGCTCAAGAATCTATTCGTATTGCGCAGCTAGAGGCGCTTATTACTCAGTTAACAGGATTTAACTTTAAATATTCAGAGAATATTCTTATCGATACTATGTTTACGATGGAGAATCTTCCGTCTACTGTTGATGGGGATAGTTTATACAAAACCAGTATTAAAATCGTTGAATTATTGAAATCCCCGGGTAGTACGGAACGATTTGAATTACGTTATATTCATCCTTCCATTGGATTTGGTGTGTATGCTCATAGCGCCATTGCAAAGGGGGACATCATCTCTTTATATAGTGGTAAAAAATTACAAGCACCTTCACATTTAATCTATGCCTTTGAAAAGAAGTTGGATTGTCTTGGTATGTATCTTGACGCATGGCAGAGCGGAAATTTAATGAGATTCATTAACCATGCTCCTGAGCCAAATAAAATGAGCCGGCCTATATTGCCGCTGCTCGAGGCCAATATAGATGCTGCTAATTATTGTTTGTATGGCATACACGTGGTTGTTTTTTGTGCGACTAGAGACATTGCTAAGGATGAGCAGTTATTGGTGGACTACGGAATACAGGCAATAAAAGCTGCATACGAGATTAGGTTTAAAACCAATGGGAAATTTTTAAGGGTTAATAAGAAAACCATTTGGTCTGATGCAAAGAAAAAATTAGCTCAATTAGAAATAATGGCAACGCATGGCGTTAATAGTGCGCAAATGTACTTATTGAAGCGGCGGCTGCTGATAGTTGTGGCGGCATTGTCCATATTCATTGGGGTTTTAAGCCAAATTTAGTTGAGCATAGGTAGAAAATGCTGACAGAACCTGTCACTGCAAACATGATTGGAACTAGAAAACCAATATTTATGCGCGTGAATTCAAAAATAAGGATGATTGCTGTGATTGGCATTTTTTGTGCGGCGGCGAGAAATGCTGTTGCGCCAATAAGGGCGTAGGCGCCTAGGGCTGCTCCCGGCCATAATAAGCTCCAAAGTCCACCCAACAGAGTAGCCAGTAAGGCTCCATTTGCAAGTGAAGGGGTTAGTAGCCCTCCCTGTGCCCCCGCTCGCAGGCTTGACCATGTGATTAGGGTTCGTAGTAGCAAAAGAATGGTGGTTAATCCTAAGCCAATTTCTTCATTAAATTCTATTTGAGCGGGACTTTTACCGTTCCCTAATAATGATGGGAAATATATCGCAAGCAGTCCTATAATGGCGAAATTGAATAGGCATAATACTGGTAGTTGCCAATTGTGTTGTGTTTTTTTGCGTGCGATGGCGGCGATTCGGACGAACCAATAGGCGGATATACCAAAGATGGGACCAGCTACAATTGACCAAGCTATCAAGCTATAGTCAATTAGGTAATTGGGGGTGTGGTACTGGGGGACATTATCGAGACCAATCCATGAAACAATAACAGCAATGGCTGACGTGGCGAGTGACGGTAAAAGCGCCTGCCAACGCCATGTGACGAGCAAAACTTCTAAGGTGAACATCGCACCACCCAATGGTACATTATAGACTGCAGCCAAACCTGCTCCGGCCCCACAGGCGAGCATAATCTGTGTGTCCTTGAGGCTTAAGCCTGCGTGATAGGAGAGCCAACCGGCAATAAGTGTGCTGAATTCTCGTGGTGCTACCTCTCGTCCGAGTGGAGATCCAAGTGCTATGGTAATTATTTGTAATAAAACATGTATCGTTGTTGTTACTATTGGCATCTCGGGATCATTGGATTTAACCGCGGTGACCACACTTACCAATGGTTTTCCATAACGATATACAACCCACCATCCAAATCCAGCGATTAAACCACACAGTGTTAAGACCATGAATCGCCTATCCGAGGAGGACGCACGAACACCTTCAAGAAAGCTCTCATTACTTATGATAAGAGTAGGACTATAGCCATAGGCAATGTGCTGAATGTAATGGAGCAATAGGGTTAAGAACATACCACCGAGTCCCGCACCGACTCCGATAAGTACAGTAACAAGGCAGAGTGCGGGGAGCGTGGATGTGGAGTTCCCTTCTGAGGTGTTTAAGAATTTCACTGTTCAACCTTCATTAGATTTACCTTAAAATTCCACAACGGATCGAATAGACTTACCGGTGTGCATTAAATTAAATGCATCATTTATTTTGCTCAAGGGAAATTTATGTGTAATCAAATCATCAATATTAATTTTGCCATCCATATACCAATCCACAATTTTGGGTACATCTGTTCGACCCCGTGCTCCGCCGAAGGCGGAGCCTTTCCAGGTGCGTCCTGTTACTAATTGAAAAGGGCGTGTTGCAATTTCTTGTCCGCTGCCTGCAACGCCAATAATAACACTAACACCCCATCCTTTATGGCAGCATTCTAAGGCTTGACGCATTAGCGTAACATTACCGACACATTCAAAACTAAAATCGGCGCCGCCGTTGGTCAGGTGTATAAGATAGGGGACCAAATCACCTTGCACTTCTTTCGGATTAACAAAATGTGTCATGCCAAATTTCTCAGCTAATGATTGGCGTGATGGATTAATATCAACACCAATAATTTTATTTGCTCCAGCCATGCGTGCGCCTTGAATTACATTCAAGCCTATACCGCCCAAACCAAATACAACGACGTTCGCGCCTTGATTTACCTTTGCAGTATAAATTACTGCACCAATGCCTGTGGTAACGCCACAGCCAATGTAGCAGACCTTATCGAAAGGTGCATCTTCACGAATTTTTGCAACAGCAATTTCTGGCAGTACTGTGTGGTTTGCAAAGGTTGATGTGCCCATGTAGTGGAAAAGTTTTTTTCCATTCAAACTGAAGCGACTAGTTTGATCGGGCATCAAGCCTTGACCTTGAGTTGCGCGTATTGCTTGGCAAAGATTGGTTTTTTGGGAAAGACAATATTCGCATTGTCGACATTCGGGTGTATAAAGAGGAATGACATGATCA
>CAXNER010000006.1:0-11290 GCA_964201315.1 Legionellaceae bacterium | reverse complement strand
GGGACAATTGCTATCAATTCCGATGCTGCTTGCCGGGCTGATATTATGGTGGATGAAACGAAATGAAAACATATCTAGCGTTAATTGAACATATTTTGGAACATGGCGTCAAAAAAAATGACCGCACAGGTACCGGAACTTTGTCTATTTTTGCATACCAAATGCGCTTCAATCTTCAAGAGGGCTTCCCTCTAATTACCACTAAAAAATTGCACATGCGCAGTATTATCCATGAATTATTATGGTTTCTTCGTGGAGACACTAACATTGCCTACCTTAAAGAGCATGGTGTGTCTATTTGGAATGAGTGGGCAAACGAAAACGGCGACCTTGGCCCTGTCTATGGCCGACAATGGCGCAGTTGGCCGACGCCTGATGGCCGTACGATCGATCAATTAACTGGCGTTTTACAGCAAATAAAACTAAACCCTGATTCTCGCAGACTAATAGTCAGCGCATGGAATGTCGGCGAGCTTGATAAAATGGCTCTCGCACCTTGCCATGCTTTATTTCAATTTTATGTGGCGAATAACCGTCTATCTTGTCAATTATACCAACGTTCGGCCGATGTTTTTTTAGGGGTACCCTTCAACATAGCGTCCTACGCTCTCTTGACACACATGGTAGCTCAACAATGCAATCTTGAGGTTGGCGAATTTATTTGGACAGGTGGTGATTGCCACCTCTATATGAACCACATGGATCAAGCACAGACACAGTTACAACGGCCCCCTTTACCGCTACCACAACTGCTTATCAAGCATCATGCACCATCGCTGTATGACTATAACTTTGATGATTTTGAATTCATCAATTATCAATCACACCCAAGCATCAAAGCACCCATTGCGATTTAGAATAAGGATACTTTAGTCGAGCCCCGTTACAAAACAACCCAAACACTCACGAGTTAAGGTAAAGATCACAATACTGACATAGATTAACCCATCTTATTTTTTCCATAATCCATTGATTTTATTCAATCAAATGGGCGCGCAAAGAATCACATGGTCCAATAATTGATCCATTCGATTTATTTATGTTATAATTATACACAGCTTGAAGTATAAATTAACTTGGTTAACTGGTGAATTTATTATGCCTAATGGCGAAAATGACTCATTAAAACAAGCCGATTTCGATAGGCTTTCGGAGTCCCTAGAGGCTCAGATACTCTATTCTAGTAAATTAGATAAAGAAATACGGGATCTTCTCGGGCAAATTAGCGAGCAAGATACGGTAATAAAACAATTTCACTCACTTGAAGACGAATTAGCCGCATTCGAGGAGCAACAAAGCCAATTAGAAAAAGAAAAATATGCCCTAAAACTAACTTCCATGCAAGAAGCCCTCACTGTAGCGCGCTTAAGTGAGGAAATCGCAGCCCTAGACCAGGCGTTAGCACTCAAAGAGTCTGCTCATGAAAAATTAATCAAATCTGACATCGCTAATAAAAAAACACTCCAAACACTTACCGATGAGATTCGGTCACTTACGGCAATCCAAGAAGAACGAGAGCAACAGATCCATGCTATTGAAACAGAAAAGATCTTGCTTTCTGAAACAACAGAGACGACAAAAAAGGAGCTCAGCGAGCTTCTCAGCAAGATGAGTAAACTATTAACAGAAAAAGATACTGCACAAGCAGCCTTAGCAAGTATTAGTACTGAATACCATCAACTAGCTCTACAAAACGCGACTATGTTGCAATCACTCGATGAGTTACGGGAAGAATTAGATGTCAAAGGTGAACAACATACACCCACACAAGTCCCGTCATTAGACGATGAGATAAAAGTTCAGGAGCTAGAAAGGCAATTATCCGAAGCACAAGAAGCGCTTGCACATAAACTTCATGTATTAACTGAAACAATAGTAGAAAATCAAACCATTAAAGAACAGGCCAGGGCCCTTATAACCAAAAACGAGGTCCTGTCTGAAGCAGCAAATCAGTTGGGCGTACAAGTTAAAGCATTAAAAGAAACTAGCGATAGTTTAGTACAGCAACTTAGCACAGAAACAGAACGCGCCACGAAGGCCATCCGCGAAACGGATCGAACAAAGCAAGCGCTTGAATCCGCTTTACTTGCATCAAGCCAATTACAAGCTGACATCATTCATGAGCAAAGCGCACATGCATTGAAGGTCGGCACCCTAGAACAAGCGCTATTAAAAAACTCAACAACAGCCGCCGCCGAACTCGAAAAAGTACACGAGCAACACGCCGATGCTTTGCGCACCTTACAAGACAAATTATCTACTGCAGAAACAAAAATAGCTCAACTGCGACAAACCATTGACACTCAAAAAGACGCTTTGGGTGCCGACCAATTAAAAATTGAACAGCTGAACAAAGAATTAGTGGCACTAGCTCTAAAGAATCAACATTTAGCTAACGCCTTAGAAACAAGTCAAAACACAAGCGCAGACGCACAACGTGTACTGCAAGCGCAACTCTTAGAGCAGAGTGCTATAGCACACAAAGCTCAGCTAGACCTTGCCAGTACGTTACAACTACTAGAGACAGCCCAGCTCAAAAACCAGACTCTGGCAGAGCAGCTTCCAATACTTCAAGAGGCAAACACAGGGCTTTTAAAGCAAATACAACGTCTTGAAACAAACCTTACAGAAAAAGATGCGTCGCTACTGGAACAAAGGGATGTTACAACTCAGAAAGAATGGGAAATTGCCAGATTATCAGAACGCTTAGTTCAACATGCCGAAACAATGGCCACAGATGCGTTGAAAGCATATATCCAAAGTTGTGAGACTATCCCCCTTTTAAAACGCGTTGCTAGCACTGAAAGCAATGCTGATTTAAGTGCTATAGAAGACTTAACTCCCGATGCATTAATAGGTCTAAGCAGCGCAAACGCTTACCAGCCAATAAAGAACTCAGCAATAGCTCGCTTAGCGGTTTTACACGACAACGCTATTGAGGCATTAAAAGAAACCACTAATAAATTCACCACTAGTGCCGCATTAGAAAATGTAGCAACAGTAACCACAAACGCTGATTTACCAGCCGTTGGTTTTAACGAATCTCACGTAGCTGCGTTAAAAGATGAGGACGCCTATCAAACCATAAAAACATTTGCAGCCGCTCGTATACAAGCACATACAGAGGCAATGGCGGCTCTTCAACAATCGGTAGAAAACACTGATGAAGTAGCGTTACTGCAGGCCATTGCTGGTGCTAAAAATAATAGGGCTCTAGAGGCGATCGTATTTGAAGAGCACCATCCAGCAGCGTTAGTAGACTGGGACGCATTTACGACAATCGTGGCGCTTGCAGAGCAAAAATTAATTCGTTTAAATGTAGCCTCCCGTCCTAATTTAGCACCTCCTGCTGAGGAGGTAGCCCCGGCACCCATTGCAGAACCTGTTGTCGTTATTGAGCCACGCTTACCATCACTCCTTTTGCAAGACGAGGCAATCGCTGCACTGCTACACGTCATTAACAATAGTAAAGATAGAACGCTTCTAGAGCATATTTCAAGGGCTGATAACAACGATGAATTGTACCTTGATGACTTAAATCGCAAGCATGTTAAGGCATTGATCGAGGAAGATGCTCACACAATACTCACTACCGCCGCTGATACCCGTTTGGAAGCACTTAGAGTGGAGCGTGAGCGAAAAAGAGCGGGCTATTTAAGCCCTAATTACAACACATTTTTAGATGAAGACAATACGAATTTATCCCACACGAAAAAACATATGGGCTCTATCCACAGCGTTGACAATAAAATTCGTGACGAACTGCGACTATTAGCCCATATACAACCGATTCATTGGTTTAATCCTGGCTTTCAATCAGCCGCTAAAAAGCACGCTACAGAAATGGCCGTTCACTTTGAAGAATTAGCCAAAGGATGCCATGTGCTTCTTCATTATCTCAAGCCTCTGCGTGGTGAGCTTACTGAACAATTGGACAGCATCCCCACAGATGATGCAATGAAAGACGCTCATTTAAATAAAAATCAAATAAAAGACATTCAAGGGCGTCGCGCGCTGATAGCCCGTTACTTGCAAATGGTGGAAAAAGAATTAGAACGCTATAAACCCGTATCGACGCTGCTAAAAGGCGATCATACGGCGGAACATCCTATGCTTAAACAAGGATTATTAAAAACCCTGCAACATGCGAACGCGGAAAAAGATGCTTTAAAATTATTTCCTTTCAATAGCAGCACATCAGACCATCCAATGGCAGAAAGAGCGCAACATTTTCAAAGCAATTATTTATCTAGACCCGCTGCAGATAATGCTACAACATTAATACAACCAGCGGCCGGTGATGCATCTAAGTATGAAATAGTACCCCGAGTAAAACCACTAGAATTTAGGGAACATACTATCAATGGTGATACGCCCACGGTCGGTTCTTTTATTGAGGAGCGGGCCTCAAGCTTTCATGCCCCCGCAAATGCTGACCACCCTGATGAAAGGCCTTACGTGCCAGACATTAAACTGACCATCAACAAGTTCCCCACTAAAGCTAACACGCCTGATAATGATCCAGAACTGGTCAAAGCCCGAATAGAATATGCTCTTGCAATGGCAAGCCAACTTTTAGCAGGAAGTAGTGGGACTCCTAGCAGGGACAAACCAGTCATACTGCGAGGCGCCAATGCAGAAGAGTTGCGTTATTTATGGACCGCAGTGATGATTATCGGTGAAAAAGTACCCTACATGAAATTTGACCATCATGCGATTCAAGTACAAAGCACTAAGTTTCATCCAAAAGATGAGATGAGCGGTTTTTTTAGCTTTGGTAATTTTAACAAAAAGTCTTGTTATGAAACCTATTTCAAACCACATATGTCACTTGTTGATGAACTAACAGGTGGTATCAAAGAAGTTGGGACACATAAATTAGGCCATCAACAAGCACGCCAATCTACGACACAAGCCGTGAAAACTGTATCCTCCATGTACAAAACAAAACTAGATGAAACGCTTACGGTATTAAAAGAAGATCAAGAGCGCCGCGGCCCGGGCCACTAAATATATACCTTTCTCTAGAGGGTATAGTGCATTGTCACTGCTTTAATTGTTCTTTTAACAGGAGTAATTCATCGCGCACACCCGCTGCCTGTTCAAACTCCATATTTTTCGCATGCGCATACATTTGCTTTTCCAAGAGGCCTATCCGTTTAACTAACTCATCTATCGATAATAGTGTGTAATAAGGTGTATTTTCAACGACGCTAGTTTTACGCGTGCCAATGTAGGCCCCCTCCATAATATCTGCCACAGATTTAGTAATCCCTACTGGCGTAATGCCATGCTCTAGATTAAAGAGCTCTTGCTTGTCACGCCGTCTATCAGTTTCTGCAAGCGCTCGTGCAATAGAGCCTGTGATGCGATCAGCATAAAGAATAGCACGGCCATTAACATGCCGAGCCGCGCGCCCTATGGTTTGAATCAAGGAGCGATCGGAGCGCAGAAAGCCCTCTTTATCCGCATCGAGAATGGCTACCAACGACACTTCTGGCATATCAAGACCTTCGCGCAATAAATTAATTCCCACCAACACATCAAACTCACCTAGCCGCAAATCACGAATGATTTCAACGCGCTCGACCGTATCAATGTCTGAATGCAAATAACGTACTTTAACGCCTGCCTCACGCAAATAATCTGTCAAATCCTCAGCCATTCGCTTGGTTAATGTAGTGACTAGAATTCGGTCCCCACTTGCAACAACAAGCCGAATTTCTGACAAAAGATCATCCACTTGATTGGTGACTGGCCGAATAATAACTTGTGGATCAACCAAGCCCGTGGGACGCACTACTTGCTCAGCAATATTATCTGAGTGCTCGTGCTCATAAGGCCCGGGCGTTGCAGAAACGTAAATAGTTTGCGGAGAAAGCGCCACAAACTCTTCAAAATGCATCGGTCGATTATCAAGTGCCGATGGAAGCCTAAACCCATAGTTCACCAAGTTTTCTTTGCGAGACCGATCACCACGGTACATACCACCGATTTGCGGTACCGTTACGTGCGACTCATCAATAATTAACAGTGCTTCCGGTGGAAGGTAATCAAACAATGTTGGTGGCGGCTCACCCACATCACGTCCCGATAAATAGCGAGAATAATTTTCAATGCCAGAACAATAACCAAGCTCCAACATCATTTCAATATCAAAATTAGTTCGCTGTTCTAACCGTTGAGCTTCGACTAATTTATTCTGTGAAGCAAACTCTGCCAGTCGCAGCTGCAATTCCTCTTTTACCCAGTCAATGGTTTGTAATATTCGAGATCGCGGTGTTACATAATGTGTTTTTGGAAAAATAGTGGTGCGTGGCAAACGTTGTAAAATAACACCCGTTAATGGGTCAAAACGTGCAATATTAGCCACTTCGTCATCAAATAACTCAACACGAATTGCTTCTTTCTCAGCATCGGCCGGAAAGATATCAATCACATCACCGTGCACACGAAATTGCCCCCGCGACAACGACTGAGTGCTTCTAATGTACTGCATTTCAGCAAGCCGTTTTAATATTTTACGTTGATCGCATTGTTCTCCACGGGACAGATGTAATACCATATGCAGGTAAGCGTCGGGATCGCCCAAGCCATAAATGGCAGAAACGGTCGCCACAATGATGGCGTCTTTGCGCTCAATCAACGCTTTTGTAGCCGACAAGCGCATTTGTTCAATATGCTCATTAATAGACGCATCTTTTTCAATAAATGTATCTGAAGCAGGAACATACGCTTCTGGCTGGTAATAATCGTAATAGGATACAAAATATTCCACGGCATTGTCAGGAAAAAAAGCTTTGAACTCACCGTATAATTGCGCGGCCAATGTTTTATTGGGTGCCATAATTAACGTTGGACGCTGCAGCGCTTGAATGACATTAGCGATGGTGTACGTTTTACCAGAACCAGTAACGCCTAAGAGAATTTGACGAGCAAGGCCTGATTTTAGGCCTTCAATCAATGACGCGATGGCGGCGGGCTGATCGCCTGCAGGCTGGTAATTTGAGTAAATTTTGAATGCTTTCTTCATAATATGAACTATATCACAGGAGCTAACTGATGGAAATTGCACTGGCCAATCGCATGCATCACGTCAAACCATCCCCCACCCTAGCGGTGGCCGCAAAAGCCGCACAAATGCGTGCAGCAGGTAAAGATGTCATTGGTTTAGGCACTGGCGAACCGGATTTTGACACGCCACTTCACATAAAAAAAGCCGCCATAGCAGCCATTGAGGCTGGGTTTACCAAATACACCCCAGTGGATGGCATCGTTGAATTAAAACAAGCAATCATCGATAAATTCAAACGTGATAACGGGCTTGATTATAAGCTTAACCAAATTTTAGTGTCTGTCGGTGGGAAGCAAAGCTGTTATAACCTCTGTCAGGCTCTTATCAATGATGGTGATGAAGTAATAATCCCAGCGCCCTACTGGGTGTCTTACCCTGACATCGTATTGTTAGCCGGTGGTGTACCAGTTATTCTCGAAACAACACCTGCCGCGCGTTATAAAATTACTGCCAAACAACTGGCTGACGCCATCACGCCTAAAACAAAATTGTTTTTTATTAATAGTCCATCAAACCCATCGGGGGTTGCCTACACTTATGCTGAATTACAAGCATTAGGCGAAGTATTAAAACAACACCCACACGTCTTAATCGCTACAGATGACATGTACGAACACATCATCTGGTCACAACCCTTCGTAAATATTCTAGACGCTTGTCCTGAGTTATACACACGAACGATTGTCCTCAACGGGGTATCTAAGGCTTACGCCATGACCGGCTGGCGAATTGGTTATGCCGGTGGACCTGCTGCATTGATTGACGGCATGAAAACCATCCAATCCCAATCCACATCGAATCCTTGTTCGATTGCCCAAAAAGCCGCCGTCGCGGCGCTAAATGGTGGGGAAGATACTGTTCATGTGATGGTAAAAGCGTTTCACGAACGTCATGATTATGTCGTACAACGCCTAAACGATATTTCTGGCATTGATGTTATTCCCGCTGATGGTACATTTTATATTTTCCCAAGTGTTCAAAAGATTATTGAACGACGTGGATTTGCAAATGACATCGAGTTTGCTGAGCGATTGTTACAAGACGTCGGTGTAGCATTAGTACCTGGCTCTGCCTTCGGCAGCGAGGGATGCATTCGCTTATCATTTGCAACCGGTATGGACACACTGCGAGAAGCCATGGACAGACTGCAACGCTTTGCTGAGAAATAGTGTAATTTATTATCCATTCTCCTTGACCAATAGGCGGAATACATTTAAAATTCCGCCTCATTCCCCGGTAGCTCAGTTGGTAGAGCGGATGACTGTTAATCATTAGGTCGGCGGTTCGAGTCCGTTCCGGGGAGCCAATTAGGACGATGTGGTAAGTTTAGGAAGACATCAAAGGGTTTTCGTGGCTTAAACACTAGCTTTTCAGCATTTATTTCCAAGTTCGGAAATAAAATTGTGATAATTCGCCTCTTTTCCTCCAGTTCCGAACTTTTGAACAAATCATGAGCTTTCGATGCTAGCGCAAATATGGTTGATAGAGATTTATTAAACCCGTCATCTGCTTCGGTAAGTCTTTGCAACCTAACTTCTACATTATGCCTTTCAGCCTGAAGGCCTGTGATTATTTCGTCATACTCTTCTTTTGAGACTTGAGCATCCAAAAACAGCTCTCTAGCCCTTTTTATTCTAGTTTGAATGGTTTGATACTGCTTTTGTAATTTGTTGCTTTCTTGAATCTGATGTTCGTACTCAGCAGCAGAGCTTTTCTTAAGCTCGGTATTTAATTCGACTAAAATATTATCTGGAATCTTCATCCCTTTTAATACGTCCTCTATTTGAGTCAATATTTTTTCTTCGCTCAAATGATAGCAGTAAGAGCAGTCACCTTTGCTTTTCGTAGGGCGCATATAAACATATTTTTCTTTCTTGAGTTCAGGACTATAACCACATCCACAATGCTGGCATTTTAATAAGCCTTTTAGAACAAAAGGCTTCGCTGTTCGTTTAGACTTACTTTTTCTTTTGCCTTGTCGGATTAATTGGCATTCATCGTATAGCTCTTTAGAAATTAAAATGGGGTGGACATGTTTATACAAAATGTCATTGTATTTCATGTACCCATAGTAAAATGGGTTTTGTAGGATCTGCTCAACCTGGCTTTTTGATATCTTACAGCCTTTTTTACTTCTCAATCCCTCCTCGGTGATACTCAGCCGGATCTCATTCATGGAATACAAACCTGTGGCATATTCCTCAAACATCTTTTTAACCAAATCACCTCGAATAGGATCAATGGTAACCTCAACCTTTTCTTTTTTCTTATCCGTCCGTTTGCTATTAAGATAACCTAATGGGGAATCACCAAGGATTGTGCCTTCCTCTAGTTTTTTTCGGGCACTTCGTTTCACATTATCCGAAATCTTATTGCGGTAATCATTGGCAAGCAGTACATCCAAGTTTTTTCTAAACTTTTCAGAGCTATCCATGTCCCGATGCTCGATAAACTCATTTTTAATATAATGAATTTCAATGCGGTCTTGTTTAATTAATCGCTGTAGTTCAATGTATTGCTCATCAAAATCACGTTGTAGCCTGTCAACGCAATAACACAGAACAACAACTTTATCTTTTTGGGATTTAACATAATTGACCATCTTTGAGAATTCTGGCCTACCTACTGCGGTGGAACTTTCAACGATTCTAAATTGCTCAACCACAGTAAAGTTTTTATCAAGGGCATACTTAAAGCAGCTTTGAATTTGAGCATCTAATGAGTGGCCATCCTCTTGATCTTTGGATGATACCCTTGCAAATATTACAGCTTTCATAGTTCATTACCTCTTTAGACTGCTTTATAAATAACCATTAGAACAGCGCTTACTCTAATTCAAAACTCTTCAAAATCCCAGCTCTTTCATGCTCTGGGCTTGTGCCATAGCAGGAAATAATAACACCTTGGTTTTTTTCATGTCCTAAATTTTGAGCCAAGTTCGAGATTAGCAAAGGAGAACGATCACTGCGCATCATTTTTCTTGTGATGGCATGCCTAAATGAATGGGGCTTATAGTAGGGAAGATCATTATCTTTAAATGCTTGCTGAAAAATCGTCCTAATAGTGGTTTGAGATTTGATAAATTCTCTTTCTAAAACCAAGCACGGTAAGCCCTCACGGGTAAAACTAGGAATTATCCTTGGAAAAAGTGGGCATTTGTCCGTAAAGCTCTGCTCCTTAAGAAACTCAATAAAATGGTGCACATTATTGTATAAGTCCTGCACGTTCCCAATGAAAAACGCTGTGATATGCTTTGCAAATTTCGTATCCACTAAATTGGGGTTTTGTACAAAAGCCCATGCAGCAAAGTCTCTAAAATATTTGATAGAGCCTATCCGTGCAGTTTGTAATGCACTAATTCTGGGAGTGGTAAGCAATGTGAGGCTTATCATAGCTTTATTTCTCATCTCAATGGGGGTGCAAGAAGGCATTTTGCGTATAGTCGAGATAATTTCTTCGATTGTATAACTTTCTTGATACTCTGTGGCTCTAGCTCTGTTGCGGTTATTTTTGGATAAAGTAAAATATTGTGCATCATCATGCTGAATATACCGGGCATAGCCTTTTTGTCGGCTTAGCCATTCAAAAAACTCCCTTACCTGTGATGTACAATGCTGCAAATAGGACTTTGAAATATTTTGACCTGTGCGCTTATTCTTCTTATCTGATAAATACTCTTTAAAGCCCACTGCCACTGCAATATCAAATTTTTTAAAATCGATGAACTTAGAATAGACTTCAAACTCATGGATGGATTTAACATAACTATCCACTGTTTTTGGATCACGTCCTTTGGCATTCTCAAGCATTCCAAAAAACTTTGTCTTAGTTAATTCATTGTGCGCGTTATATCTGGGCATATTAATACTCTCCATAATGATTGCTGTGACTAATCCTTTAAATTCTCTACTGAGTGTCCTCCATCGCCATAGATGACTCATTTAAGCTATTATTTACGATGTCATTTAAGTGAGTCTTGCAGGCGGTAGATGATGAATTACCTATTGTCACCAACACAGGCTCATTAATGATGAAGGTTTTTTCTAATAAGTCCTGCTCATTTTTTGATCAAGTCCTAAAGTTGCTGTAAAGATCCATATTCTTCCTCACCACCTAATTTTTACTGATTAATTGCAACCACATTGTTTTGAATATCATCAGCAACTTGTTCGTTTTTCCATTCCCAAAATTCAGTCATATCGAAGTATTTTGACG
>CAXNER010000005.1:0-11516 GCA_964201315.1 Legionellaceae bacterium | reverse complement strand
GGTTTGAAAAATACATCCGCAATCTAGGTTTTGCGTAAGTCCTATTTAAGCTTAAATTAGTGGCGGGGTATTAAAGCATTTTAACCGCGTATCCAAATCTGAGTACGGCCCATCATAGCCAAGCCAATATAGCCTCGCACATAGAGTTTATCGCCTTTCATGGACATCTTTACACGGTATATTTTACCGGTTTTTGCATCCAAGATATGGCCGCCATCCCATATACCAGGCGTCGCCTCTTTCAAGCCCCATGCAAATTGCAGTCCTTTAATCGGTTGATTTTTAAACTCACCAGGACATTCAGAACAAATGCCAGTATCACCCGGTTGGGGAAAAACCCCAGCAATCGTAGCCGCTAATGTACCGTCTTTAATCACAAAATTAGCCACTGCCTGCCGAACACCCGTTTTATCATCAATGGTTATCCAATTTCCTTCAATTGACGGCCCTGCTATACCAGACGACAGGTATAACATTGCAGATATGACAGTAAATAGCGTTTTCCATGCTCGCATCAAAGCTCCCTTTTGTGTTTACTAAGAAAATCATAAGCGATGCACCCTCCCTTTGCAATTCATCACCAATGCTAATAAATGGATTTTTGGCGTTCATCCAATTTTGTGTTAGTCTTGGACAAATAGCAGAGGGACAGCATCAAAATTATGCGCCAAGATACCATTACCTTTCAATTAGCTACTCATTATTTACCGAAGATAGCATTACGACTTGAATGTCTTTTTCTTACTATTATTCAAGCCTGCGAAGAAACGCACCCTGTTATACATCACTATGCATTAAAAAATATTATTGAAATAATCAAACTAATTGAAAAACCTGAACTTAAAAGCCGCTTTTTAAAAGAATTTATGCGCATCGAACATGCCTTAAATAAATCACAAACGATAGTATCAAACAGTCTTTACGCGGATCTATTTATACAAATCCAACACCTAAGTCACGTTGTAGGCAGATTTGGCGAATCAATCCATCAAGATTTATTTTTGCAATCCATTCGATTGGCTCAAACCGCCCAGCACAATGATTGCGAACTGCATTCGCCACAACTGCTTCTTTGGTTAGAAAATGAGCCGGAACGGCGCCAAAATGATCTGCGCGTATGGTTAAAACACCTGCAAACTTTGTCTGATACCGTTGCTGTGTACTTATCTTTACTAAGAGGCTCAGCGCAATTTGATATGATCGACCTGCTCAATGGCTTTTACCAACGCTTACTCCCCTCCCAATCATCATGCCATCTGATTTTACTGAGAATGGATAGAGACTGTGGCATCGTACCCAAAATGCAGCTCGGTCATCATGGTCTTAGTCTTAGATTATGTGATGCAAGCTCAATGCATGAGATACACCGCACTGACACAAAAATAGATTTGGCCATTTGCCAATTATAAAATTAATACCTAGGATATTCAGAGTTATAGGGCGTGATTAATAACCCCACCCTTAATCAATTCGATAATGTCGAGGTTTGCCGCCGGGAACTGAAAATTACCAAGGCTCGCCACGTCCACCCAACGCATATCCATCTGAGCTTCACGGCATACCGCCTCACCTCGATAACGATGAACATGATACACAAGTAGTGAAACACATTGCTCATCATAGGTATGATGCACTTCGCCTAAATAATCATACGCCAAAACATCAAGACCTACTTCCTCTTTAATTTCTCTAACCAAAGCAGATGCCGCCAACTCTTCGCACTCCAATTTACCGCCAGGAAATTCCCACAGGCCACCGTGGGAAACGTTTTTAGCACGTCGAGTTATCAAAATATGTTGATTTGCATCGGTAATAACTGCAACCGCTACCTTCATGCAAGGCTTCCATGACAACCTTTATATTTTTTGCCTGAACCACAAGGACAGGGATCGTTTCGCCCTACTTTCTTTTCAATGCGCTTAAAAGGTGTCATTGCATGTTCACTATCACTAGACGCTTGCGTTTCATCCTCATGAATATATTTCATTTTTAGCACTTGATCAGCGCGGCGTTGCTCTTCAACAGCATCCACATCCTCTTCTGATTTAACGTCAACGGATGCTAGTAGCCTGATAATGTCATATTTTAAATTATCAAGCATCGTAGAAAACAATGTAAACGCTTCTCGTTTGTACTCTTGCTTTGGATCTTTTTGTGCGTACCCGCGTAAATGAATACCTTGTCGCAAATAATCCATTGCGGCTAAATGCTCTCGCCAATGGTTGTCCATGGTTTGAAGAATAACTGATTTCTCAAATTGAGCGAGCACTTCTCGACCTATTTGTTGCCCTTTTTCCTGATACTGTGCTGTACACAATGAAATAATTTTTTCTTTGATAAGTACCGGTTGAATAGTATGGTCATTATCAATCCAGCTCTTGAGCGGTGCTTTTAATTTAAAATCATCGGCCAGTACTTGTGTAAGTCCTTGAATATCCCATTGATCTTCTAGGCTATCTGCTGGAATATAATTATCAACCAAATCGCTGATAACATCCCCTCGCATGGCATCCACCGCCTCTAAAGGGTCAACGATTTCCATAATTGAAGCTCGTTGTGAGTAAATAACTTTACGCTGCTCATTGGCGACATTGTCATAATCAAGCAGTTGCTTACGCACATCAAAATGATGCCCTTCTAATTTTCGTTGTGCATTTTCAATGGCTTTGGTTACTAAACTATGCTCAATTGGCTCGCCAGGTTTCATGCCTAGTCGACGCATCAATGACGCGACACGATCTGAGGCAAAAATACGCATTAAATTATCATCAAGCGATAAATAAAACCGACTACTGCCTGGATCACCCTGTCGACCAGCCCGACCGCGTAACTGGTTATCAATACGCCTTGACTCATGGCGCTCAGACCCAATAATGCGCAATCCACCAGCCGCTAAAACCGCTTCATGGCGTTGTTGCCATTCAACCTTAACTGCTTGACGTTCGGCATCACTCGCACTGTCTGAAAGCAAAGCAAGCTCTGAGGCCAAACTGCCACCCAATACAATGTCTGTTCCCCGACCTGCCATATTTGTAGCGATCGTAACCACGCCAGGTCGACCAGCTTCAGCAATAATTTGCGCCTCTTTTTCATGGAACTTGGCATTTAGCACTTGATGCTTGATCTTTACCTTTTGCAACAACCCACTTAATAACTCAGATGACTCAATCGATGCCGTACCTACCAATACAGGTTGATTACGTGCAACACAATCACGGATGTCTTCAATGATCGCTTGATATTTATCAGGCTGTGCCAAATAAACCAAATCCGCTTCATCTGCACGACGCATAGGCTTGTTAGTCGGTATAACCACTACATCAAGATTATATATTTGCTGAAATTCGTACGCTTCCGTATCCGCGGTACCTGTCATACCTGACAATTTATTGTATAAACGGAAGTAATTCTGAAACGTAATTGACGCAAGAGTTTGATTTTCATTCTGAATCGCCACTCGTTCTTTAGCCTCAACAGCTTGATGCAACCCTTCAGACCAACGTCTGCCCTGCATAGTACGACCAGTATGTTCATCAACAATAACCACTTGGTTATTTTGAACAATATAATCAATGTCGCGGTGAAACATAGTATGGGCTTTTAATGCGGCATTAACGTGGTGCATTAACATGATATTACTAGCATGGTAAAGACTCTCACCAGGATCTAATAACTTCTCCTTGATGAGCAATTCCTCAACGTGCTGATGGCCAGACTCTGTTAAATGGGCCTGTTTTTGTTTCTCATCAATGGTGTAATCACCACCGTCTTCCTCTTCCTGCTGCATTTTTAATTGCGGCATTAGTTGGTTAACTTTAATATAAAGTTCCGAACTGTCTTCAGCGGCTCCTGATATAATTAATGGCGTACGCGCCTCATCAATTAAAATAGAGTCAACTTCGTCGACGATTGCAAAGTTTAATTCGCGCTGCACTTTATCATCCGGGCTAAATGCCATATTGTCGCGCAGATAATCGAAACCAAATTCGTTGTTGGTACCATAGAGAATGTCTGCTTGATAAGCCTCTTTTTTCTCTTTATGGGGCATGTCTGGGTATATTACACCAACCGTTAAACCTAAGAATTCAAAAATAGGTTTCATCCATTGGCTATCACGTTTTGCCAAATAATCGTTTACGGTAACAACGTGTACACCGTAACCACCAATCGCATTAAGAAAAGCGGGCAAGGTAGCAACAAGGGTTTTACCTTCGCCGGTGCGCATTTCCGCAATATTGCCTTCATGTAACACCATGCCGCCAATAAGCTGCGCATCGAAATGACGCAACCCTAAAGTACGCACAGACACTTCACGTACCACAGCAAACGCCTCAGCCTGTAATTCGTCAAGTGATTCCCCTGCCGTAAAACGAGCCCTAAGAAGGCCGGCCTTAGCTGCCAGCTCCTCGTTGGTGAGCGCTTTCACCTGGGGTTCAAAGGCATTAATGGCCAATACTGTTTTTTCCATACGTCGCAACGTACGTTCATTGCGACTACCAAACATTTTCTTCATTAACGTATTCAGCATGGCCCGGATAATCCCTCTACTCATCTATACTTCGCGCGAAGCATAAGCATCAAAACCGCTTAATTTACTAGAAATCACATATAAATGCCATGAATACCTACGTCAAGCTATCAATGAATTTTATATAATTAGACTTTGATAGGTAGGATGGTTCCTAACAAAGGAGCCCGCTAAACGATTATCAGATGAATGAAAAACAGTTAGAGAGTTTCATGAACACTATTTTCCTCAAATAAAGAAATAGCGCTTGGCAATGCAGAACTGTCTTTTGATTGTTGAATGGCCATCAACGCGGCCTTCCATTTTCGCGCTATTGGCAAACCATGGGCAAAATTAAATAGCGGTTTTAACAAAAGACTCATCGGCACGCCTTGTTCCTGTTCTTGACGCGCGTACTCGACATATTGTTTTAAAATGTGTTCGCGCGCCAATAATGGTGTCTCTGGGTATAAGGCATGATGAATAATAACGATAGCGTACGGATTTTGGCACGCGAGGCGCCCTAGCATTACGCCATCGACACTTTTTAAATGGGTGTTAATGTCCAGAAGCTCATTAATGTTGCCATTGATTACCACGGGAACCGACGGCATTGATTGTTTTATTTTATAAACATAATCATAGTGCAGGGGCGGAATTGTCCGGTTTTGCTTCGGGTTTAAACCGTGCAACCAAGCCTTTCGTGCATGCACAATCAACTTGTCACAGCCCGCATCAACCAATGCATGAGCAAAGGCGCTAAAAAACTCAAAACTATCTTGATGATCAATGCCGATTCGTGTTTTAGCCGTAATTGGAATCGAAACGGCTTGTTTCATTGCGTTGATACAATCAGCCACGTGCTGGGGCTCAGCCATTAGACAAGCGCCAAAACGACCTGATTGTACCCGATCGCTTGGACAACCTAAATTTAAATTTACTTCAGCAAAACCCCGTTGCTCCGCAATTTTTGCACATTTCACTAACGCCTCTATATCCATGCCTCCCAATTGCAAAGCCAATGGCTCCTCCATTGCATGGAAATGAAGTGCGCGCGACGGGTTATTAAAGATAGCACCCACGGTTTGCATCTCTGTATATAGAAGAGCACGAGGTGCTAACATGCGCATAAACACTCGAAAATGCGTATAAGTCCAGTCGATCATCGGAGCGATTGCGAGAGGAGAAATTAAGCTAGGCAAAACTTGGGGCTCTGAAACAAAGGGCACGAAAAGTAATCTCTAAATATAAACCAAGCATTATACGCCATCTCCAGTAGTGTTCAAAATATACTCGTTGCAGCACAAGATTAAAACTGCTATTTTCTACACCTATAGGACTTACGCAAAACCTAGATTACAGATGTATTTTTCAAACCATTGAAAGCCGAAAACAAGTATAAAATGCCCTCTGATGCTATTGCGAGCTTTCGTTGGTTTGAAAAATACATCTGTAATCTAGGTTTTGCGTAAGTCCTAACCTATTTATCACTTGAAAGATCCCTTCTCCCGCAAGCGAGAAAGGTGCCCAAAGGGCGGATGAGGGCCCCGCTCCAAAATAATATCGAGAATAAAATAATGACCAAAACCATCCCTTCATTACCAGACAATGCCATTGATTTAGTTAAAACTTATTTATTGCAATTACAAAACTCTATTTACCTAGAATTAACAAACATCGATGAAAAGGCTCAATGCATAGAGGATGTCTGGACACGCCCCGAAGGCGGCGGCGGTATTACGCGTGTCCTTGAAAAAGGAGGTGTATTTGCCAAAGCGGGGGTCAACTTTTCACACGTAAGTGGCCTTTCACTTCCGCCGTCAGCCAGTGCGAACCGTCCCGAATTAGCGGGGCGTAATTTTAGCGCGCTTGGCGTCTCTTTAGTGATTCACCCTGATAACCCTTATGTGCCCACAGCACATGCAAATGTTCGATTTTTTGTTGCCGAAAAAGAAAATTCAGCACCTGTGTGGTGGTTTGGTGGTGGATTTGATCTCACCCCTTATTATGGGTTTCAAGAAGATTGTCAGCACTGGCATCAAATGTCGCTCAATGCATGCCAACCCTTTGGCGAAGACATTTATCCAGCATTTAAAGCATGGTGCGACACGTATTTTTATATCAAACATCGCCAAGAAGCCCGTGGCATTGGTGGCCTATTTTTTGATGACTACAATAAACACGGATTCGACCACAGCTTTGGCTTAACACGAAGTATCGGTGATCATTTTATAAAGGCTTACATGCCTATCGTTAAACGCCGTAAATCACTTGAATTTGGCCCACGAGAAAAAGACTTCCAATTGTACCGCCGTGGCCGTTATGTTGAGTTTAATTTAGTTTATGACAGAGGAACGCTCTTTGGCTTGCAGTCAGGTGGCCGAACGGAGTCTATATTAATGTCCCTGCCGCCTGAGGTTCATTGGCAATACAATTGGCTGCCTGAAGATAACAGTGCAGAAGCAAAGCTTTATACTGATTATTTACCGGCACGCGATTGGCTAAGCACTGCAAATGGCTAAGCTATCCCATTGACTCACGCTGGTGAATTACACTTAATGTCACACATGTGATTAGAATACTTTGGAAATAAAACCCAGAACATAATGGCAGCCAAACCATTCAAGATAGCTAAAATAAGAAATACAGCTGAGATGGCAACATGAAAACGCAGTAACAACATGACCAAGCCACTACCAATTACAATAAAGAGCGCAGTCATAATATTATTAGCCGCAAGGGTTTGTGATCGCATATTACCCGCGCTAACCACTTGCAAATAAGTGTGCAATGGGACTAAAAACAACCCACTACTCACCGCCAGCAAAAAAATATCCATCGCTATTCGCCAATGAACAAGGCGACTAAAGAAGGTAAAAAGTGACTGTAAAAGTACTGTATCAGTTTCAATAGGTGAGGCCCAATATAAATCACCGGTAAACACCGACAGCAGGAGCATCGCTTGTGGCACGAAGCGCAGTGTAATTTTCCCTGCCAATAAATAATTAATAACCATAGAGCCCAAGGCTATACCGATAGAAAACAACGCAAGAAATACGGCAAACACCGACGCATCAGCCCTCAACACATAGTTCGTATAATCGGGTAATTTAGTTAACATCACCGCACCTATCAACCAAAACCACGATATAGCAAAAACAGCCGGTGCAATACGAGCATTCATCACAACATTTTTGATCATCTGGTTTGTTGCACGCCAGATATTCCAGTTAACACGCAAGTGTGTTGCCACCGACTTTGCCGGTAGAATAAACAAACTTGCCACGAGTCCACCAACAGCCGCAGCACCAGTCAAGACAATGGCGCAGACAGAACCCGTTTTTACCCCACCGACACTCACGGTTCCTAATACAGTACCTAACAATATTGCAAGAAACGTACTCGCTTCAATTAACGCTGTGGCACCCAATAATTGCTGCCGAGGTAGTAGATCAGCCAAAATTGAATATTTAATTGGACCAAAAAAAGCAGAATGAATCCCCATCCCTGTCAGGGTGAGCATTAGAAGCCACGTATTACCAGAATACAGCCCCACCCCACCAACAGATACTAAAAGGACTTCAAACACTTTAATCAACCGTGTTAAATCAGCCTTATTGTATTTATCCGCCAATTGACCCGCTGTTGCTGAAAAAAAGAAAAAAGGAATGATGAATAAAGCACCAGCTAATGCTTGAAATTGCTCTGACTGACCTTGAGACGAACTTAAGTGATAACTAATGAGGGTTAACATGGCGAATTTAAATGCATTGTCGTTAAATGCACCAAAGAACTGCGTTAGAAAGAGAGGGATGAACGTTCTTTTTTTAAGAAGTTCAAACGCACTGATATCCATCGATTACCCCAAAATTTTTAATTAGCAACGCGCGCCATAAATTAAGATCGTGACCGTAATAACGTACTTACTTGATGATTATCAGATTCAGCAGCAACCTACTGCCGAATCTGAATGATAAAGCGAGATTAAATGTTGTTACTGAGGTTGTTCATTTGCAAGAACGACATCTTGAGCTTTTAATCCTTTCGGCCCTTTATCCAAAACATAGGTTACCGCATCATTTTCATGCAGTGTCTTAAAGCCTGCACCTTGAATATCTTTGTAATGCACAAAGATATCATCACCATGTTGATTGATAATAAAACCAAACCCTTTTTTCTCGTTAAACCATTTTACGTGTCCATTTTCCCTTTCTGACATTTCCCTGTCCCCTATGATTTAGGCAATTTTTTAATAGCATAACAGTTTTTTATTGATTGTTAACAATTTTCTTATACCATTAGCATCAAATTTCTAAGTTCTATTTATTTCAAGGGTTTACCATGGATACAACCAAAAATAGCTTTATCCGCCTAGCGCTAGACTGCAACGTATTAAAATTTGGTGAGTTTACTCTTAAGTCAGGTCGAATAAGCCCTTATTTTTTTAATGCAGGATTGTTCTACCAAGGAATGTCTTTGCGTAAAATCGGTCAGTTTTACGCAGAAACATTAATCAAACACGCTGTTGATTTCCAGCATCTGTTTGGTCCTGCTTACAAAGGCTTGCCTTTAGCTACGGCCACTGCCATCGGACTTGCAGAAAAAGGAGTTAATACAACAGTCACGTTCAATCGTAAAGAAGCCAAATCACATGGTGAAGGAGGGGTGTTAATAGGAGCCCCGCTGACCGGCAAAACCGTCATTATCGATGATGTAATCACCGCAGGCACTGCCTTTCGTGAAGCACAACAATTAATCAGTGAATGTGGAGGAAAATTAACAGCTGTTGTTATCGCCTTAGACCGTTGTGAGCGCGGAATGACCAACAACTCAACCCTTGCTGAAATCCAAGCTGAAGGCATTCAAGTGTTTTCAATTATTACAATTTTTGACTTGATTGATTACCTAAAACAACAAGGCGACATTTTACAAGTAAAACACCTAGAGGCATACCTTTTGCAATATGGCGTACTAAGCTAACGTCTAAATAACCCTGGGAAATCTCTTAAGGTCTGTTGATAATTGATTTCTACAGACCTTAAGAGATTTTCTGGGGTTATTGAGACGTTACGTACAAAGTCCCTAATAGGCCGCAATATCAATTGTTTTCATTTTATAATGAACAGGTTTACCGTCTCTAAGCACCGTTAGAGAGATTTTCTCACCTATTTTAATGTCTGTTAACATATTGTACAGCACATCATAATTACCCACCGGGCGATCATTTAACGCAATAATAATATCACCAAGGACAAGGCGCCCCCAGCCGTCACGGTGAGTGCCGCGTAAATTTGCAAATGCTGCTGGCGTATGTGGTAACACGTCAGAAACCAATACTCCCTTTTTTATACCCAAGCGATTAGCAGCAGTGGATTCAACACGAGTAATTCCAATACCAGAAAGAATAACTCTGCCATGTTTGATAATTTGCGGAACAATTCGAGCAATTTCATCCGCCGGCACTGCAAACCCAATACCTGCCGATGATCCAGAAGGTGAAAAAATAGCTGTGTTTAAACCAATCAATTTCCCAGCGCTATCCAAAAGAGGCCCCCCTGAATTGCCAGGGTTAATTGAAGCATCCGTTTGAATCATGTCGCGAATTTTAACGCCACCAATACCAGGGACCTGACGTCCAAGAGCTGAAATAACACCAAGGGTTAATGTGTGGTCCAAACCAAATGGATTCCCTATAGCAATCGCTTTCTGACCAACCAAAAGCTCACTCGTATGTGCAATCTCAAGGGGTGTGAAGGATTTTAGTAATTCCAATATTTTCGGAGAGGTTATAGCGAGAACAGCAATATCCTTCCGCGGTTCAGTACCAATTACTTTTGCTGGAACCGTAATTTTTCCAATAATAACAACCAAGTTATCTGCACCATTTACCACATGAAAATTGGTCACCACATGACCTTTTGCATCCCAAATAATACCCGATCCAGCACCCGCTGGCACTTGTGTAGGCTCACTGGAGCGCTTTGTGACAGTAGCCATGCGCTGAACATAAACCACTTTTGGCGATGCTGTTTGAAATACCTCTACCGTGTTTTTTTCATTCGCTAACAACGTGTCTAATTTGGCCGCATACCCATGCATACAAAACTGCATACAAAAAATAAATATTAATTTGTTAAAATTCATGTCAAACCTAAATGGGTTTATTTTAAACAATGATGGATTATGCACTAAATCAAACCAATATGACAAATTTAATTGATATATTTAAAATAATTGAACTAATCAGTGTTGTATCAAATCAGGTGGCTACTAAAATGATGGAGACCAAGGCTTTGGTGGTACATCCATACCGCCGGCGTTAAGCAGGTGTGTGACAAACATGGTGCAATTGTATAGAGGTGCTAAATCCTCTAAATTTTTTTCATCTGTTGTGATCTGCACAATGCACTACTATTTTTCTCGTCTCTTTTCAATAAATCACCAACGCAAACAGGCGACGCATACTGAAACGTCAGAAAGTCTTGATGATTCTGCCGCAAAAATTCACCTTTTTTCACGGCAGAGTATTTTTTAGTGCAAGTGGATTAATTGTGTATGAACTTCAACCGAAAAATAACGATTAAACGATTGATATGTATCCACTAAAGGCCATTGATCAGCTTTATCACACATACGCGACATCTCTGCTTTATAGATTGGGCGATAGTGGTGCTGTATAAAAGAGCTTGCCTCTGATGCCTTTTTGAAATTTTTAACAACGACTGTCGCATTTTCCGTTAGATAAGAAAGGTTGACTCGCTCAAGAATACTTGTTTGTTCATCTTGATCTTCTATTGACGATTTCATCCATTTTATTAACACAGAACGAGGCTTTATACAGATCAACTGATGTCCATCAGTAATTGAAGGCTCCATCAACACAATCTGTGAATGCAATTCGAATTTAAAACAGCAAAGAAAATCAAGAAAACTACCTTCCTCTTGAAGGCTCGCACCTTTACCCAGCCAGCGACTAATTTCATGCCTAAACATTTCATGATAATGGCGA
>CAXNER010000004.1:0-12783 GCA_964201315.1 Legionellaceae bacterium | reverse complement strand
ATTTAACACATTACATTGAACGAATAGAGCGCTATAAACTTGAAAGCAATAGTGCAAAGATAGATTTTGCACACGGATTTTGGGTATCTAAAAAGTCAAGAGCCATTAATCGAGAAGCAAATTACCTTCTTGCTAAAGAGTTATTAACTAACCTACAAGCAGGGGATGATATTAGGCCTGTGTTTAAGGATATTTCTCAAAAAAGATCAAAACTCATTGAAGCTAATGGTCTGTTTTCTCGTCCCGATTATACAAAACGCAAAATCAATAGCAATGAATTAAACAAAATCATTAAAGAAGCGGCTGTTTTGTGTCCTTAAGTTAACTTAACGGCATAAAGCATGGCCTCTAACGCGTGCTGGTTTTGTTGGCGGGCCACAATTTTTTCATGTTCAATCAGCGTGAGGCCGTGTTTGGCACACAAGTGCTTAATATACTCAGGGTGGTGGCTGAAACGCGCACTGTCTTGCAGTTGCCATTGTTCATTTTCACTTATTTCGTGGGTGAAAATGAAGAGGCCCTGGTGGGTTAAGCGATTCTGAATTGCCGCAAATAAATCGTCTAAATCGCCAAGATAAGGCAACACGTCGGCAGCTATTGCAAGCTCATAGCGATTCGTGTTTTTTTGTAAAAAGGCGATTAATTCAACTTCTATCAATTCGTCATAGATGCCTTTATTTTTTGCCTCAGCGAGCATTTTTGCAGCGATATCGACGCCCGTTAGATGCTCACTTAATTCTCGAAGTACCGCTCCACAAAGCCCCGTCCCGCAACCTAAATCAATGGCATTTTTTACGGTGTTGCAGTGTATGCGATGCAACAATCGACCAATTTGTTGTGGTACGGTGTAATTTAAAGGCCCTTGCAAGTGTTGATCATAATAAAGCGCATAATTATTAAATAAATTGCTGACATAGGTGGGGCATGCGGCTCTATTTTTTTTCATGCCAGTGAAGGCATGCAACATGAATTGGGTGGCTTCATCTGTTGGATTAGCGGTTTTTGCACGTTCAAGTAATTCGATGGCTTTGTCACGCTGCTCTAGACGAATATAGACTGCGGCTAAATTGTTTAATGTGGCAAAATGATTGTTTTGTAGCGATAAAATGGTTTCAAAATGATCGATTGCTTCTTGTAAATGACCTAAGGCCATTTGTGCAACACCTGCGTTATATAAATACTCGATATTGTGCGGTTCTTTTTGTAGCAAAACATCGTAGTGCATTAATGCATTTTCAAAGCGGTCATGGTGAATAAAAGTAGCGGCAAGGTTATTTCTGGCGTCTATATTATTATTATCAAAGCCTAGTGCCTTGGTAAAATAGTCAATTGCGATTTGTCCTTGGGATCGTTTTATCGCAATGACGCCTAGATTTACCAGTGCCTCCACGTGTTCGCTATTTACGTCCAATACCGCATTAAATGCACATTCTGCTTTTTCTACTGAGTTGGTTTCGAGTAAAAGTACGCCTAAATAAAATTGTGCATCTAAATGCGATGGCGTGAGTGCTAGGACGTTATTAAATTGTTTAATGGCTGCGTCTAAGTGATTATTTCTAAGCAATAATAAACCCAAATTGTAGTGGGCTGTTGTAAAATCAGGGGCTTCGTGTACAGCTAATCGATAGTGATGCAGCGATTGTTTAAAGTTGCCAAGAGCGGCATAAATACTACCCAGGTTATTGTGGGCTTGTGCGTAATTGGGGTTTAAATGTAGCGCTTCATTATAATGATAGATAGCTTTGCCCAAATCATGTGATTTTTTATAAGCAGTCGCAAGGTTATTATGTAGACTTGCATCGTTTGGGTCTATATGAAGAGCCTTAGATAGGTACACGATAGCGTTGGGCATGTCCTTAAGCTCTGCAAATGTCAGGCCAAGCAAGCGCAATGCTTCTATGTGGTTGGGTGAGAGACTTATTACTTGTTCATATTTGCTGACGGCTTGGGACAATTGCCCCTCTCGTTGCAATTGATGTGCTTTAGAAAATATCTTTTCGATGTCAATGTTCATGGTGATTTCATCATCCAAATATGGGGGATACCATCTAAATTAAATGGCTCTTTCTCATTCATAAAGCCAAACTCTTGATAAAAATGTTGTAAATAAAGTTGGGCTGTGATGACCATTACGCATTCGGGGTGATGGGCTTTAAGATGTTGTATCACTGTATCTACTAGCTTTTTCCCAAGACCACGCCCACGATGGGGTTTTGCAATCAATACGCGACCAAAATGAACGCTGCCTTCATGTGCTGGTAAAATGCGGGCATAGGCAATAAGTTTTTCATCCTGTTTCATCAATACATGCTGAGCGATTTCATCCTTATTATCTATATCTTGATAAGGACATTGTTGTTCAACGATAAATACACTACAGCGTAATGCTAATATCTCATACAGTGATGCCGTAGTTAACGCATTGAAGGGGAGTATTGATGTATTAATAGTCATAAAGATAGCGTTGATCTGGCAAGTAGTTGGGGTAGTTTACCTGTAAATTCATTCTATGCCAGGGATTGTAGTAATCGGAGATAAATATGCATAGAGGACAAGTTCTGTGGGTGTTTGTAGTCGCGGTTTTATCCCTAATGGTTCATGCAGCAGCTATTAAATAATTTGACAGTGACCCACAATTATTTAATATGGGAAGCTGTATCAAACAAAGTACACATGATTGCATTAAGTCATCATCTGCTCCTAATCCTCCCTCAAATTGTTCAGCACAATGTAAAAAAAATGTTACCAATATACTATTATGTCTTTACCAATACACTCAGATTGAATAATAAAATGATTTTATATTAATCGATTGGTGCCGTTTTATGTTACAATGCTCACCGTAAAGGCATTATAAAATGGATACCATTTGATGTTGGCGAGTGTTACGCGATGAAAAAATTTACTGAAAAAGAAATTATAAAGCACCGTAAAGCAGCGATTCCTAAAGTTGAAGAGCCATTGATTATTGGTTGGTTACAATCAAAAAATTATAAGTGCACTTAATCAGTTTTATTATTATAAAAATATATTTGATACCTATCTATTTCAATTGGTTGAACAAGCGTCAACTGTAGAAACTGATCCTATTGTTATCCAAAATGCGCATGCATTATCGCGTCATTTTATTAAAAGAAAGTTAAATCTTATTTTTGCACCGCGACAAACAGATATTACTGGAACTCTTTTTGATCCCCACCATCATTTCAATAGCACATATATTTCTCAAGACGAAGAGCTTCGTTTGTTATTACCTAATTTTAATAGCATTTATGAGGCCCTTAGAACCAAAGATAAACCACATGAAGTAGAGCATGCATTTGTAAATGAAGATCAAATCAAGGATGTGCAATCGTTTGGATTTCCACCAAGGAAAACAAATGATAGTAAAAATCGTCAAACAGTTTTTAATACTCGCGGTTATGCGAGAGGCGGCTGGCCTATCTCAATTCATCATAATTGTACTTCAGTTGATTATTGTGGCCTTGAAAAAAAATATGATGCAAAGGATGTGAGCACTTATCTTTCGTTAGCGCTTACTAATAATGCTCGTTTAATCCGTTTCCATATGGGGGAAACTGTTATTCCCCTTCAAGGGAAGGAAAATGTCGAGCGATTGTTAGATTATTTAGATAGCAGAAGGGCGGAGTTAGCCAATAAGATAATCCGTATCGGCCATGGTACGCATATGGGAATAGATAGTATGGTTGTTTGTGCCACAAAGGGATATTTTGTGGAGTGTTGCTTGTCTAGTAATAAAGAAACTGGAATTCTAGAAAAACGACACCAGTATCCATTGGCCATCATGCTTCTGCTTGGTATTCAAGTTACGATTGGTACAGATGGAGGTAAAATTTATTACACAGATCTCAAACAAGAATATAGTTACGCTGAGAAAAATATCGCTCGTTTTATTCAAAAAATAGTGTCAGCCTCACAAGAGGAAATTACCCTTCTCAATGGCGATAAACTATTATTCAAACATGTGAAGCATTTATTTGTCGGGTGTGGGCTACCTTATGATGACAATCAACCCATTACTTATACCGATTTAGGACATGTAAAACAGATTGAGTCGATTCTTAGTACAAAAATATTATTAGTTAATATGCAACGCTTGCAACAACATGTTGTAGGCGAGCCATGTAAGAACCCGGTAGAAAAAAAAGCTGTGCCTGTGTCTATTGTGCCTGTGCCTATTGTGCCTATTGTGCCTATTGTGCCTGTGCCTGTGCCTGTGCCTGTGCCTACACCTGAGCAAGTCAAAAAAACATCATCAGCCAGGGTATCCTTAGCTATACTGAATTTCAATAAATTGTTGTTAGAGCTTGAGTCTAAAGCACAGCGACTTTCTATTGATGGGCATCCAAAAATGGCAAAATCAGCAGCTGATTTGTGTTTATTCTTAAAAAATGCAGCAGTTGCACAGTTCGCTCTCCCAGACAATGACGCTACTGCTGCTTTTCCTGTCTTTAAGAAAAAATGCTTGAATGAAATTGATGATGTTTGCAAAGGGTTGGAGGAACTTCAGTACCATGGTTTGAAAAAATTATTAGGCAACCTTGCACTTGCAATCATTGGCTTAGGGGTACTGTATCTTGTTGCAGCGGGTATTAATTATTTTCACACGAAGGGTAAACACTTTTTCTTTCAGTTTGAACCTGCTACGACAACAATGCTTCATCATCTTAAATGTGCATTAGAGGAGACTGGACCAGGTAGCGCAGCTGCATCCCCAGCCTGATAGACTTCAAATGTTGACGAAATTTAAGTTTGTGATAACAGAGTGAGAGGTTACATGGACGTCAAATCTCATGTGCGCTGAGCGTCGTATCTAATTGGTTGCGTAATTCTTTTAATGCTAGAGCGCGATGGCTGATGGTGTTTTTGAGCGTGATGGTCAATTGTGCCATTGTGCAGCCAACCTCGGGAAGATAGAAGATGGGATCATAGCCAAAGCCATTGTCTCCAAGTGGCTTTTGTGAAATTAGTCCATGAATCTTTCCAGTTGCAAGTATTGGAGTAGGGTCATCAGCATGCAGCACCAATGCAAGAGCACAATAAAAGTAGGCGTGCCGTTTCTCTTCTTCACTATCGATAAGCCGTTCTAAGAGCAATTTGATATTGTCGTTATCTGTGGCATTAATCCCTGCAAAGCGTGCTGAATAAATGCCTGGCTCTCCATTGAGTGAGGGGACTACTAATCCAGAATCATCCGCCAATGCCGGTTTATTGGAAAGACGGCTAGCGTGGCGTGCTTTGATGATAGCATTTTCAATAAAACTCAAGCCGGTTTCATCAACACTATCAATCCCTAGTGTGCTTTGTGAAATGCAATGAATAGGCGATAAAATGGATTGTAATTCGAGAATTTTACCTGGATTATTGGTCGCTAAAATCAATTCTTTCATAACGATGCGCCTAAAATGGTCTGTCTAACAGGGTGGTTTATGATTCGTTTGAAAAAGCCCAGCAGTTTAAGATTTTGAACCCTGGGGTTCAAGTGGGGTGCGCTTGTTGCAAGATCAGGCTTCCCACAGTGTACCCTCCGTAGAAAATATACTCTGGTATAGCACAACACCCACAACCAAATACTCCCCTTAATTAAGCTTATCGGTTCAAAAATCTTTCACTGCTGGGTCGTGCAGTATAACATTTCAATAAGTATAAATCTCGCAGGTAAACAGAGAAGAATGAGCAAGTTATTATGCGCCCGATTAGTGATAACCTGTTCATGACCTCAATGCTAGGTTGATTATTTGCTCGGTCCGCCCCTGTTGTTTCGAAACACTTCAAGGTCAGGGTATTGCAGGTGAAATTCTATGCTTTGTATCCCCCCACGAATGGAGTCAAATACCTTGGCTGCGTCACGCCCAGCTATTTTAGACAGGGCATCACACAATGGCTCTGGTAGCTTAGATTCAAATTGTAGTAACTCTTCTAATAAACGTTTTCCTGAGCGATAGGAAGGATCGTTGGGGTAAAGCGGATACTCTTCAAGACCGTTCCAATAAACCGCTCTGATCTGTGCCAATTTACCATCCAATTCTTTAACAAATTTGCTTGGAAGTTGGTGACTAGTGGCTTGTAGTGCTGCCTTTATCCATTTGTGAGGAAGTGCAATTTGTGGAAGCAGAGGCAGCGCCTCCTTAGGGAACCAGGAGATTGATCTCTTGGCGAAGAAACTGGGGGCTTGTGATACTGCCGGTGTTGCAGCATTGGAGCGTTGGAAGACGATTTTTCCCAAAGCATTGGATAATCTGAACATAAGCTCACTTCTAATTTAAAACCAAAAATCATTATAGGCAAATAAATACATCAAGCAATTTAATAGAGCATTATCGTGTGAGTTCTGTTTGGTTCGTTTTTTTTATTTTTCTCAACGTAAGTTATATTTAAGTGCAAATCTGCGTATGTTAGATATGATCGTTTGTAGATTTACGCTAACGTGACATGTAGGTTGCGTTGCTAGTAAAATTATTTTTAAGGATAATGATGATGTTGTGTTGATTAATTTTGCACGGGAATTAGGAATATTAAATGTGTGAGGCAGAGCCTGATGGGCTATTCTTGATCTTTTGACGGCGTGATGAGACGACGTATTATTTGGTATTAAATGAAGTCAGGGAGAACAAGATGCAAGGCACGGATAAACAAAATGGTTATCGTACTTATGTTTTATTGGTAGCAGTTGTTTTGGCGTGGGGCTTTAGTTGGCCCATGAATAAACTAGGCCTTGATTTCATCCCTCCCTATTGGTTTGCGGCTTTTCGACTAATATTCGGAACTATATCAATGTTCGTGCTTTCGTTCTTTTTAAAAAAATTGATTATTCCCACCAAAAAAGATTTGCCATTAATTTTTGTTTTGGGCATTTTTCAAATTGGTTTTTTTATATTGTTTATAAACTTAGGCCTTGTTACCGAGTCAGGTGGAACCGCCGCTATCCTTGTGTACACGACCCCTTTATGGGTAACACCCATGGCAATATTTTTCTTTAAGGAACCAAGCTCGTTCCTTAAGTGGTTGGGCTTCATATTGGGTGCGATAGGGGTGTTATTTATGCTCAATCCATGGGAGATTGATTGGACAAATAGCACTACATTATTAAGTGTTTTCTTTCTGTTGAGCGCGTCGCTTTCACTAGCTATTTCCATTTTATGTGCAAGGTACATGACTTGGCATAGCACACCCTTGGAATTGATTCCTTGGCAATTGCTCGTCGGTTGCGTGATGCTTGTCATTGTTGCTTTGATTGGCCAACCACACCCTACGGTTGTATGGAATTTAACGTCGATTATTTGTATGGCCTATACCGCGGTGGTAGCTACCGCATTGGGGTTTTTAGGTATGTCAAAGTTGAGTAAAGAGCTTCCCGCAACGGTTACCTCAATAGGGTTTTTAGGTGTTCCTGTGAGTGGTGTTATTTTTTCAGTGCTGCTACTTCATGAAAAACTCGATATTTTTATGACTCTGGCAATGCTGTTTATTATTTCTGGGGTGGTTTGTGTTGTTTATGGGAATAAAAAACAAGCCTAGACTGGGTGCAAACGAAGCTTTAACGCTGAAAAAAATGCTAAATTATCTGTGTGATTCTTAGAGAACCTTTCAATTTTCTCATAATCAAATCTGTATGATAATTGACTATTTAGATGCGCTCATTCTAGACAAGGTGCTTTTCTGGTAAACATTTGTGGACCGCCGCGTCCGAGGTCTCTGGCGTGTAGCACTGTTCCTGTCACAGTTGCCTCGTCAATAAAGATATCTAAATGATTGTGATGTACAATAATGGAACATTACAATCTTTACCCAGACTAGAATGATATGTAGGTATCGTCAAGAATAAAGTCTCTTTCCACTTAATATGCCCGAAGTTCAGTGCCCATTTCTTATTAAGCATTAGGGGCTTTTATTGTGGCAAATTATTACCCTAGATTTTTGATGTTCTTTCATGTGGCTTCTTGAAAAGAGGGCGCGTTTTAAGTAGCAGGTTGTTAGTGATATTTTCATATTAAAATTTGATGTTTGAATGTGTGTGAAATGGAACTACGTTAGTTTTTGAAACATACATTGGCATTTTAAGTGAGGGCAGAAATGGCTGACTATATTTATAAAGGATTTAAAGTTCATTATAACATTAAAAAACGCTCGCAGAGCGATACTACATTATACACAGCAAAAGGCTCATATACAGCAGAAGGTTCGGCTACGCGAAAAGATGGGACTCAGTTAATACCCCAAATTTTCGAGACAGAAGCGCCTACTAAAATTGGCGTGCAAAACGAAATTAAAAAATTAATCGAGAGAACTATTGATTTAGAAGTGCAGGAATATATAGATATGCAAGGAGAGCGCTAATAGACGGACCATTATTTATAGATTTACTGTTAATAATTATAATCAATCAGGACAATGCCTGAGTCAACCAGACAATTTATAACAGGCTCATCAGTACTTAAAACGTGACTCCCTATAATAATTTTCTGTGTAAATTGACCATCCCCTGTTTCAGAGACAACTGTTTGCTCGGGAATGTTCATTACGTTAATCTTCTTGCTGTAAATTCAGGATTTGCCTGAGTAAGCAGGGGTTATACGAACTAATGTTTGTAGCGTATGTTTCATAAGACCCCCCCATTTTTTTTATCTTCCATAAGCATTAATTTTAATAGAAATTAATGGAGGTAATCCTATACGGCTATTCCCAATAGTGAACCAATGCTTGCACTAACAATCATCGCTAACGTTCCCCAAACCACAACACGCAGTGATCCTACTATGATGCGAGCGCCACCCACCTTTGCAGCGACTGCTCCGAGTAATGCTAAAAGCAGAACCGTCATCACTGATATAGTTAGAATAATATGGGTTCTTGGAACAATAAAAATGATTAATAATGGTAATAATGAACCAAGAGTAAAACTACACGCGGAAAATATTGCTGCCTGAAGAGGGCGTGCACTTGATATTTTTGTAATACCAAGCTCGTCGCGAGCATGTGTGCCTAATGCATCCTTGGCCATCAATTGTGTTGCAACTTCTTTTGCAAAACTAGGCTCTATTCCACGATCGATATATATAGAGGTTAGCTCTTCCATTTCATTCGGTAAACTTGTCTCAAGTTCTTTTTTTTCACGTTGTAGAGCAGATTTTTCTGTATCCGCTTGAGAACTAACAGATATATACTCCCCCGCGGCCATTGACATGGCACCAGCAATTAATCCTGCAATCCCTGCCACAAGTATTCCATTATATGGCGTGTGGGCAGCAGCTACACCAATCAACAAGCTCGCAGTAGAGATAATGCCGTCATTTGCACCCAATACGGCAGCACGTAACCAGCCAATTCGGTCAATTCGATGATATTCTTTATGTTGCATGTACATCAATACTCCTATGTGGAATAGATCTGAGTCGATTTGCCATCGAGTTACTCTTGTGGTAAATCAGATTTGTATTTATATACCGCATTTTCAGGAATATCAGCAGCTGAATAGACGCTAATACAGATTCTAGAAGCGGTTCAGTATCGTTGAGAATTACAACTGCCTATCAACTATAGCTTAATAAGCTCAAAAGTCTATTTAGTATGGCATATGGATTAAATTGGAAATGATCAGGATTTATAAATAACTTCCACCAACCCATTGGTTTTTAAACAATTTTTTTATATGATTTCACTCGTTTTCACAAGGCTTAATCCAAGTTCCGCAGCTTTTCTTTTCAAATTATTGAGCACTCGCTCTTTGTATTGTTCTTTGTAGTCGGCTTGGCCAGATTTCTTATACTCAACCCCATGTCGTAACATATTGTAAATAATTTTAGCCAATTGATGCATTGTCGCTGTAATTGCTTTCATTGGGCCTTTACGTGATTTAAGTCGACTCAAATAAGCTCCAAGAGCGGTTGGGCTTCGATACAATGTAGAAGAGGCTGCCATGCGAAGGGTAGCAGCAGCCCTGTTATTACACGAGTTTTGCACTTCATAAAAATGCATTAAAATATGCGGCATTTCGGTTATGGAAAAAAATGGCCGCATTGATTACGTGACAACAAACGTTTCCTTGCGGTGTTAACGCGGTTCATCAGTCATGATCTGCGTCGAACTTTTGCGACTATTGCTGAAAGCCTTGATCTGTCTGCTTATGCTTTGAAACGTTTGTTAAATCATAAAATGGGCAATGATGTAACCGCGGGGTATATCATGCGGGATGCGGAGAGGCTTCGAAAGCCAATGCAGCAGATTACTGATTTTTTGGTCAATCATGTGAAGGAATTAGAAGTTAGTTATGCAGATTAACAACCTAAGTGAGTTTATAATATTCAAGATGAGTGCATTTGGAGTGGAGATAATATGAAATATAATCCATTAAAACTAGATGAAATGGTAATGGCTTTGTTGTATATCAGCAGCTTTCAAGATGGGAGAGTTTGGAAAGGGTATGATTGGGATATTCTAGAGCGGTTACATGAAAAAGGATTAATAACTAATCCTGTCGGTAAAACAAAAAGTTTTTTTTCTAACAGATGAAGGGATGAAATTAGGAGAGTAGTTAGCTCTAAAATTATCCGAAGATTAACCGTGTAAAAGATTAATCCTATCCTCCAATATTTTAAGGCTCTCCATGATGTCTGAAAATAAAGGTGGGGATTCATAGAACATTGCGGCATCTATCATTTTTGAGAAATCGGACGATAGGTTTTTTTTATTACTTTCCTCAGGAATTAAGCGTAGCAACCCCTGTAAGCAATCATCATAACGTGCATAGCTGGCATTAAAGAATGCTTTTTTGTACAAAATGACATCTTTTAATAGTTCGACTCGTAGTAATGCCTCTTTTCCCACCCATGATTGATCTAGCATGAATAAATCGTACCAATGTCTTGATAGACGATCGGGTGTTGCCAGCAAACGATCACGGTTACATTCAACATGGATTAAGGTCACTTTCTCCCAATAGGTTCGAATGGGGGATAATACATCAATCATTGGCTGGGGTAGTGCGATATGATTTGGGACAACATTGATTAGATAAGGCGTGATTTTCTGATTTTCACAGGGCTCAACGCTATTTCGAATGCCAAACTCAAGCAACACATGATCACGCAAATAACCTTGTAATGGTGAGTCAAGGTCACTCGGATAATAAAAACGCAGCTGCTCCCCATCCTCACTTAACGTTATTTCAAAGGAAGGTGTCGAAAATAGAGTTGATGCTTTGTCTTTTAAAAAAGGTAATATTGTTTCTGAAACATAGTGCTGTAACTGTTGTTTCAATCCATCACTCACTTTTTTTAATTGCGAGCGACTGATTTTTTCAAAGTCTATTGGATTGGAAAAACGACGATAATCAATGGTGATATCGCAATCTTCTGAGAAGCGTTTGATTAAGTTAAATCCCTTGGATAAAGAGGTTCCACCTTTAAACACCATGGGTGTTGGGAGCAAAAAAACCATTTCAAGTAACCAGCAGACCCATAAGTCTTTTTCGATGATGAGATCAGAAACGTCTAGTTGGTCGGAGGTTTGTGTGATGTAGGCAAGTCGTTCTTCTACCGGCAATTCAAAAAAATTCATTGTGGGTGCTCTTTCTGATAGTTATAAAATACATCGGACATCCATGCTGGCATATGTTCCATCAGTTCAAATAGATTTTTAAATTCTTCTGGTGCAATGCGTTGTCGAATGGTATGAATGGTTTCAGTTGTTACATGTTCATGCCCTAGATATCCAAGTGCTGAAATAACTAATCCAACTACCGTTTCCGGCGCAATTAATCGGCTAGGGTTAATATGCTTTAATTTTATGGTTCGCCCACCCAGTTTTAATGTTCTTGTGTTGCCATTGGTATAAAAAACAAGTCGCATGGGTACTTGGGTGGTGAGTTGTAGCTGCCTTGCGGCTTCTGCACCATGCACGGCGATTGTTTCACCCGTTGATTGCGTTAATATTTTGGCAATTTCTAATGCAGATGGTAGCTGTTCGCCTACATGAGGTAGATATTTAGGTTTTAAAAAAATACCGCGCGCAACACGCTTAAGTTCTCCCGCCTTAACTAGTCGATTAAGGATTTGACGAATATTTTCAGTTGAAGCGAAACCACGCAATGTATTCGCTGCAAAGGGTTTCCCCTCAGGAATGGTCGCAATATATTCTTTAATTTCATGAATAGCTGTCATTGTTTTTACCTCATTTGTCACGAATTATAGCATAGTTCGTGACAAAATTGAAAATAAGACGGACCGATAAGAAGTAAAAATATTATTTTCTTTAAAAGCATGTTGTATTGCCAGTTGTAGTGCAACTCAGCCTAGTCAATAGCTCATTTTAAGCAACACTTGTAGTACTTGAAGACTACAACCCATTTTAAGGGCTGTTGAAAAATACATTATTTTTCAACACATTACTTGCACTCAATGGTGCGTATTGTGTAGGGCGAAATTTAAGGTTTACCCCTATCTTTCTGTGATGTTTCTGATTCAAAATTTCAAGCAAGGCTAACCAAGGGCGTCCCTATTCCACCATGCGCTGTGCGCATGGATAATGTGCTTAAAACACCTAAGGTTATCAAAAATACCTGGGACATTTGGGACAAACGGGACATCCTTACTGGACATGGGTTATAGCTGCCCCACATGCTATTTTCAATCTGGGACAAGCGGGACAAAATCATCATCAAAGTCCCTTATTTAACTCCAGCCAACAATATTTCTTTTAATAAGATCTCTACTGCTTGACAAGCTTTTAATGTTTAAGCAATACTTTCTCCGAGTTAAGGACATT
>CAXNER010000003.1:0-16351 GCA_964201315.1 Legionellaceae bacterium | reverse complement strand
TATCGAGTTGTAACCATGGATGATGTGGCTGAGCAAGTTGATATCGTTGTCACAGCCACCGGTAATTATCACGTGGTTACTCATGCACACATGTTGCGAATGAAAAACCAAGCTATTTTATGCAACATTGGTCATTTTGATTCAGAAATAGATATTGCGAGTTTACGCCAGTATGAGTGGGACAATATCAAGCCACAGGTTGATCATATAATTTTCCCTGATGGCAAGCGCATTATTTTATTGGCTGAGGGCCGATTGGTTAATTTAGGCTGTGCTACGGGCCATCCGAGCTTCGTAATGTCTGCCTCTTTTACTAACCAAGTTCTAGCACAAATAGAGTTATTTCAACGAGCAGAAAAATATGGCAATCAAGTGTATGTACTGCCTAAACACCTGGATGAAAAAGTAGCACATTTGCATTTGGCGCGTATTGGTGCGAGATTGACCCAATTAACGGCAGAGCAAGCCAAGTATATTGGCGTGAGTGTTGATGGCCCTTACAAGCCTGATCATTATCGTTATTAATGTGTTCGTCTACGGTAACAAGCTCTAACAAATTAGGGCTTGTGGACGTTGATATTTTATTTGAAACGTGTATCTAAAGTACCTGGTTATACTCACCTAGGCGAGTATAACCAGGTACGCTTTTAAATAGGCATCAACATACTAATCTTTAACTCCCTTTAAGCGCTGAACGGCTTATTTTCCTAGCTATTGTAGCAGATTTGTACCTATCTATTTATCTAGGATGCCGCCCTGTACATTGCAGTTAAAATCGTAGGGGAAAACAACAGAGGCACTGTTCTCTGGGCCATTTAATACAATAACACCAGCTTTAAGTGAGCATTGACCTACTCCTGGAACAACATCTAACGTTCCATTAGAGGGGCTCGCATAGATGGTTGCGGTAAGGTTGTAGGGGATGTTAGAGCAGATTAAATTTGTAAATGTATGCGGAGCACTGCCGCCTTTCAAGGAAAAGGCGTTATTGGTACCACGCTCATTGGTCACGTTAAATATCACTGTTTCATTAAGATTGACAGGAGGCGTTGCCACAGCAACTTCAATGCTACAAGAAGAATAATCGTCTGCATAGGCGGGTATATAAGTAGTTAGGGTTAGAATAGCCAATGTTGCTATTGATAGTTTATTGAGCATTATGTCTCCTTTTTGTTGTTTTTTTGGTTTTTAACTACGAAGTTATAGATTAAAATGATATTTTTTTCAAGACATAGTATGTTTTCTAAGGATGATCAACAAAAAGATACATCATTTTCAGAGGAGAGCACCCTAAAAAAAATCATTAGCGAATTCATCGATTCTTACTCACTGTTAAAATAGCGTAATCTACGCGGTAATGGGTATAATTTTTTAGCAAAATTCGATAACATAGGCCACTTTAGAATTTTTAGTAGCGAACATGCCCAAGCGAACTGATATTAAATCCATTCTTATACTTGGCGCAGGCCCTATTGTGATTGGTCAGGCTTGTGAATTTGATTATTCTGGTACACAAGCGGTACGTGCTTTGAAAAAAGAGGGGTATCGAGTTATTTTGGTCAATTCAAATCCCGCCACAATAATGACCGATCCCGAGCTTGCCGATGCCACCTATATAGAGCCAGTTTTGTGGCCAGAAGTTGCACGAATCATTGAGATCGAGCGACCTTGTGCACTTTTACCGACCATGGGTGGGCAAACGGCACTGAACTGTGCTCTAGATCTTGCCCGTGAGGGAGTGTTAGCTCAGTATGACGTGGAATTGATAGGTGCTAGTCGTGATGCTATTGATAAAGCGGAAGATAGAGATAAATTTCGTCAGTTAATGAAAAAAATTGGCTTGGAAATGCCGCATTCAGCCATTGCGCATAGCATGGAAGAGGCCTTGTCTGTACAAGCCCAATTGGGTTTCCCGACAATTATTCGACCCTCTTTCACGATGGGGGGGAGCGGTGGGGGAATCGCTTATAACCGCGAAGAATTTGAAGAAATTTGTTCTAGGGGTTTTGAACTCTCGCCTACTCACGAGCTATTGCTCGATGAATCAGTCCTCGGTTGGAAAGAATTTGAAATGGAAGTGGTGCGAGATAAAAATGATAATTGTATTATTGTTTGCACTATCGAAAATATTGATCCAATGGGGGTGCATACCGGCGACTCTATCACAGTGGCACCGGCTCAAACCCTGACGGATAAAGAATACCAACGGATGCGTGATGCCTCTATTCGTGTGCTACGAGCAGTAGGCGTGGATACGGGCGGCTCGAACGTTCAATTTGCGATTAATCCGGATGATGGTCGTATGTTGATCGTCGAAATGAATCCGCGTGTTTCAAGAAGTTCCGCTCTTGCCTCTAAAGCCACTGGATTTCCAATTGCCAAAGTAGCTGCATTGCTTGCAGTTGGCTATACATTGGATGAATTGGCAAATGAAATTACAGGCGGCAAAACACCTGCCTCGTTTGAACCTTCAATTGATTACGTGGTCACTAAAATTCCACGGTTTAACTTTGATAAATTTCCTCAAACACCAAAGACGCTGTCTACGCAGATGAAATCAGTAGGTGAAGTCATGGCTATTGGTGCGAATTTCCAAGAATCATTGCAAAAAGCGATTCGAAGTTTGGAAATAGGTCGAAATGGTCTGAATCCTTTATTTATAGAAGGGGACAGGGCTGTTTTAAGGGGGCATTTGTTAGAGCCAACGCCCGATCGATTGTGGTATATCGCTGACGCTTTTCGGCATGGTTTCACGCTCGACGAAATCCATCAGGAGTGCAACGTTGACCCTTGGTTTTTAGCACAAATTAAAGAGTTGGTGGAACTAGAAGGCACGGTTTTATCGAAAACCATTGCTGATTTTGATAAGGCCACAATGTTTCAGTTAAAACGCCGTGGTTATGCGGACGCTTATTTGGCGTCTCTCATCCATTGTAGTGAAGATGAATTCAGAGCCCACCGATTGCAGTTAGGTGTTACCCCTTCTTATAAACGGATTGATTCATGTGCAGGCGAATTTCCTAGCGCTACAGCTTACCTTTATTCGAGTTACGGGGATGCCTGTGAGGCAAGGCCTGAGTCAAACAAACAAAAAATTATGATCCTTGGCGGTGGGCCAAACCGTATTGGCCAGGGAATAGAATTTGACTATTGTTGTGTGCATGCAGCAATGGCACTGCGTGAAGCCGGCTATCAAACGATTATGGTTAATTGCAATCCAGAAACAGTATCGACAGATTTCGATACATCAGACCGGCTTTATTTTGAACCCGTGACCCTTGAGGATGTGCTTGCTGTTGTGGCTGTTGAAAAGCCCACTGGGGTTATTGTTCATTATGGTGGACAAACACCATTAAAATTAGCACGTGCATTAGAGGCAAATGGCGTCACCATCATTGGTACCTCGCCCGATTCAATTGATAAGGCTGAAGATCGTGAGCGCTTTCAGAAATTGGTCACCGCATTAAAGCTACACCAACCAGCCAATGGTACAGTTCGTAGCGAGGAAGAAGCTATTCTTCTCGCCAATCGTATTGGTTACCCATTGGTGGTTAGGCCGTCATATGTGTTGGGCGGACGTGCCATGGAAATCGTGTATCAAGAAGAGGATTTGCGCCATTATTTGGCTCACGCGGTCGAGGTATCGAACGACTCCCCTGTTTTGTTAGATAAATTTTTAAACGATGCTATTGAAGTAGATATTGATGCGGTATGTGACGGTAAAGATGTATTGATTGGCGCCATCATGGAGCATATTGAACAGGCTGGGGTGCATTCGGGTGATTCAGCCTGCACGTTACCTCCGTATAGTATCAGTGTGGTTGTGCAACAAGATTTGATAGAGCAGTTGCGAGCAATGGCTTTGGAGCTCGGGGTAATAGGTCTAATCAACGCGCAATTTGCCATACAAGCGGATGATATCTATGTGCTTGAAGTAAATCCGCGTGCTTCACGCACCGTACCGTTCGTATCGAAAGCGACGGGGTTATCATTGGCTAAAATTGCCGCTCTTTGTAAAATAGGCATAAGCTTGAAAGAACAGGGCTTGACCGAGCATTATCCAAGGCCTGCTTTTTACTCAATAAAAATGCCCGTGTTTCCTTTTATTAAATTTTCAGGTGTTGATTCAATTCTTGGGCCTGAAATGAAATCGACAGGGGAGGTAATGGGCATTGCTAAGCGGTTTGGGCAAGCTTATGCAAAGGCTCAACTTGGTGCGGGCGCCAATATTGTTAAACGACGGCGTGCATTTGTATCGGTTCGTGATGCTGACAAGGCGCGTGTGGGTGAAATTGCTAAGCGTTTGATTGACCTTGGGTTTGAGATTATAGCAACCAGGGGAACGGCACTCGTATTGCAAGCAGCAGGGATACAATGTAGGCGTGTATTCAAAGTGGCAGAGGGTCGACCCCATGTGGTGGATTATATTAAAAACCACGACATCGATTTCATTGTGAACACGACGGAAGGGAAATTGGCCATTGCTGATTCTTTCGCTATTCGCCGCAATGCATTGCAACACAAGGTTAGTTATACTACCACTTTGTCGGGTGCGGAGGCCGCGTGTTTGGCCATGAAATACGAAGACAGAAAAACAGTGACGAGATTACAAGACTTACATTAAACATGGAGTAGATATGCAAAAACATCCAATGACAGTTGAGGGTGCCTCGCAGCTGAAAAATGAGTTACATCGATTAAAGACAATAGAACGGCCGCGGATTATTGAATCAATTGCCACAGCTCGCGCGCATGGTGATTTGAAAGAAAATGCCGAATACCATGCGGCCCGTGATCAACAGAGTTTTGCAGAGGGACGGATTCAAGAATTAGAAGCTAAATTATCCAACGCGCAGATTATTGATATTAGTAAAATTGCTAATCAAGGCAAGGTAGTGTTTGGGACGAAGGTGAGTGTGTGTAATGTGCAAACAGACGTTCAAATAACCTATCAAATTGTTGGTGAAGACGAGGCAAATATAAAATTAAATAAAATTTCCTATAGCTCTCCAATAGGACGTGCACTGATTGGTAAACAAATTGATGATGCCGTTGTGGTGAAAACACCAGGCGGAATAGTAGAGTACGAAATTATTGCTGTTGAATATGATTAGGAGTAGCGGGGTATTCATGTGATTTCTAACTATTAATGTTGCTCAACTACGTCATCCTTCTTTCTTCTTTGCGTTTAGGATGACGTGTAGAGGAAATTTGATGTGCATGCCTCGCTCCTAACGTCTAGAAAACCAAAAAAACACCTTCTAAAGAACAAATTCCAAACAAATTCCAAACAAATTAAGCGGGATTAGGCCGTTGTACTATACTCTCAGAAAGACCCATTTCTTAATGGTAACAACATGCCTAGCCGAAACAAAAAGGGTATTTTAAAGGACACCGCGAAGGATACCTTGGATATCCATCATTATTACATGGACATTATTAACTGCATGCCTGGTATTGTGTATTGGGTGGACATTAATTGTAACCTTAAAGGTTGTAATAATAATTTTGTTGAATTGCTTGGGATGAAACGTATCCAGGACTTTGCCGGTACTCCTTACGAGCAAATGGCCAAATTTACAAAGTGGTCACCTGAGCGCGTCGAGGCATTTAAGCTTGATGACATGGCGGTTTTATTTTCAGGTGAGCCTAAATATGGTGTTGAAGAGCGGCCTGTATACAATGAAAAGGACGAGCCTGTTTATTATCTTGCTACCCGTGTCCCCTTGTTTGATAGGAATAAACATGTGACTGAATTGGTTGTTGTTTTGATGGATATTACCCCACAGAAAAGTGCAGAAGATTCACTAATCGCTTTGCAACCTGCAGAGGACACTGTTGCCTATGATCCAAATCACGTGCCAACTGTGCTAATGGTTGAAGACAATATTGTTGCACAAAAAATAGAAGAGGCTTTGCTCATAGCCCTTAACTGTCAGGTAGATATTGCTGATTCGGGTGATAAGGCGTTGTTGTTATTTGGTCCAGGTAAATATGATATTGTATTTATGGACATTGGTTTACAAGACGCATCAGGGTATATGGTCGCAAAAAAATTTCGCCAAATGGAAGAGCATACCCCACACCACGTGCCCATTATTGCCTTAACAGCGTACCAGGCGGAGGTGGTTCAATACGATTGCAATGATTATTGCATGGACGGTGTTTTGACAAAGCCTATGACCAGTGAGCAAGCCAAGCAGATTATTCAACATTATATTTATCATGAAGATGTACCCGTAGAGGGCTTAAAAAGCGCAAAATAAACGGCTGGTTTTTTTGTGAAGTTACTAATTATCGTTGTAATTCTAGATTCGTTAGCAACGATTAGGGAATATAGTAGTAGGGATTAGGTAGTTTAAATGTTTTTTCAGCGTACCCGCCTTTTAAATCACTGTATTGATCACCAATGGATGCAATGATGGTATAACCCTTCTTGCTGATCTCAGCCCTTGTTTTTGATTTGAAAGGAATATTAGAGGCTTCACTGTAATTATTTGGTTTTAAATAGAGACCAGTCCAATCGTGATAACCTGTGTTTTCTAAATTCTTAATGGTAGCCTCTCGTTCGGCTTCTATTCTGCCAGTTACAAAAAAGACACTAACACCATGTTTTAAAGCGACATCGTAAAGCGTTCGCATCGGAGCAACCGCTGACAATTGACCTGCAAGAATTTCTTTGTGGATCTGTGCGTGACTGCCCCCAAATTCACGTGCGACAAGGTTGTCATAATTTGACAGGCTTGTTTCATCAATATCAAGCACGATGGTTAATTTTTTAGGGTGTGCGCTGTGGGCGTTGGCATTTGCACTTTTGATAATAAAAAGTTCTGCATAAGTAATAACGTTGGCTAATTCTTTTTGATAAATACCGGAGTCATGATAAACCTGGACTTCTTTTTTTAAGAGAGAAAGGTTAGCTGGTTCTGCAAAGGCAGACGCGTTTAAAAAAATGGCATAAACAAGGGCAAAAATGGTGTTGATAATAAGCCTATTTTTTTTCATGGCGAATCCAGTACATATTGTAAAAGCAGGCATTATAACGTTGAAATTATGCCTGTCAAACACTCCATCAAATTTTATAGACATTGCTTCGGTCGATTGGAGTGGTGTATCATTGCGCTATTTTCTTTAAATAGAACTATATTAGTACTATATTTGGCTAAAGAGTTAATTGAATGTTATTGGAGAAATAGCTACAGGTTTTCTCCGTAGATGTACTCAATCAAGACTCAAATGGTACTAGATTGTTGAAAGTAGGAATGATATGCTTCGCATCAGTAAATTGGCCGATTATGGAACAGTAGTAATGGTGTATCTTGCCAAGCGTTCGGAGCAATTGTGCAACGCGCGCGACATTGCATTACACACCCATCTCACTGTGCCTACAGTTAGTAAATTGTTAAAACGGTTAACGGTTGCAGGCTTGTTAACATCAGTGCGTGGTGTGGCAGGTGGGTATCGTTTGCAACGGTCAGCCGCTGAAATTTCTGTGGCCGAAATTATTTATGCGATGGATCAATACCGTGGGTTAACCGAATGCAGTTTGCATCCGAATGAATGTTCGTTGCGAGGAGTTTGTCATATTCAAGGGAATTGGCAGCTTATTAGCCAGTCAATCGAAGCAGCATTAGACAGTGTGAGTTTGGATACGTTGGCTAAACCTATTCTTTTGGTGGCCGATCTTGACCGCATCAAGCAAATAGCAACTGGAGTCAATCGTGGCTAAACAAAATGAGCAAATTAAATCTGTGCTCGAGCGAGAATACCAACACGGTTTTATAACCGACATTGAGGTCGATACGTTCGAACCTGGTTTAAATGAAGAGGTTGTTCGTCGAATATCGGCCATCAAGGGTGAACCACTATTTATGCTGGAGTGGCGTTTAAAAGCCTTTCGTTACTGGCAAACATTGACAGTACCTGAATGGTCTAGCGTGCATTATCCGTCCGTGGATTATCAGGCAATTGCCTATTATTCGGCACCAAAAAACTTAAAAAATGGGCCTAAAAGCCTTGATGAAGTTGATCCTGAGTTACTGCGCACGTATGAAAAACTTGGTATCCCTTTGCGCGAGCAGGAAATGCTTGCGGGCGTTGCGGTTGACGCTGTCTTTGATAGCGTTTCAGTAGCCACCACATTTAAGGCAAAATTAGCTGAGAAAGGGGTGATTTTTTGCCCGTTTTCAGAGGCTGTGCATGAGCACCCCGAACTGCTTCGTAAGTATTTAGGTACGGTTGTGCCTTATCGCGATAATTTTTATGCGGCACTTAATTCAGCGGTATTTAGTGATGGATCTTTTGTTTATATTCCTAAAGGGGTGCGTTGCCCGATGGAATTGTCTACCTATTTTCGGATCAATGCAGCATCAACGGGGCAATTTGAGCGAACACTTATTGTAGCTGATGCTGATAGCTATGTGTCTTATCTTGAGGGGTGCACAGCGCCTATGCGTGATGAAAATCAATTGCACGCGGCGGTGGTTGAATTAGTGGCGCTAGATGGTGCACAAATCAAATATTCTACGGTGCAAAATTGGTACCCAGGGGATAAAGACGGTAAAGGCGGTATTTATAATTTCGTGACCAAGCGTGGTGCTTGCCGCGGTAAGCGTTCAAAAATATCATGGACTCAAATAGAAACAGGATCGGCCATCACCTGGAAATACCCAAGTGTTATTTTGCAAGGCGATGATTCAGTGGGTGAGTTTTACTCCGTAGCGGTCACGAACAACCGGCAGCAAGCCGATACTGGCACTAAAATGATCCATCTGGGTAAAAATACCCGCTCGACGATTATTTCTAAGGGCATTAGTGCTGGTCGTTCGCACAATGCTTACCGTGGATTGGTACGCATTGCGCCAACGGCTGTGAATGCTCGTAATTACACGCAATGTGACTCGATGCTGATGGGAAGTGAGTGCTCGGCACATACGTTTCCCTATATTGAAGTCAAGCACCCAAGCGCACAGGTGGAGCATGAAGCAACGACATCGAAAATCAGTGACGAGCAATTATTTTACTGTCAGCAGCGTGGTATTGATACGGAAGACGCAGTATCCATGATCGTTAATGGTTTTTGTAAACAGGTATTGAAAGAGTTGCCGATGGAGTTTGCGGTAGAGGCAACTAAGTTATTGGGCATTAGTTTGGAAGGGGCAGTGGGCTAATATGTTAGATATCAATCAATTAAATGTATCGATTCAAGAAAAACAAATTTTAAAAGGGATCGATCTCCATGTTCGACCTGGTGAAGTACATGCCATCATGGGACCTAATGGTTCTGGTAAAAGCACGTTATCAAAAGTGTTAGCAGGTCATCCGGCTTATGAGGTAACGGGTGGTACTATCACTTATTTAGGCAATGATTTATTGCTATTAACGCCTGAAGAGCGTGCCAAAGCCGGTATATTCATGTCATTTCAATACCCAGTAGAAATACCTGGGGTGACCAACATTAATTTTCTTAAAGCGGCAGTTAATGCAGTGCGCAAAGGTCAAGGTATTCAGACGCTAGATGCTCTTGAATTTTTAAGTTTTGTCCGTGAAAAATGTAAACTTTTGGACATGGATGAAAGTTTCTTGTACCGCAGCATCAATGAAGGTTTTTCTGGCGGTGAAAAAAAACGCAATGAAATTTTACAAATGGTAGCGCTTGAGCCAAAGCTTGCTATCCTTGATGAAACAGATTCAGGTCTAGATATAGATGCTCTGCGGGTGATTTCAGAAGGTGTGAATGCTATGCGCTCAAAAGAGCGCGCTATTATTTTAGTGACGCATTATCAGCGGTTATTAAACTACATTGAGCCTGACTTTATTCATGTATTAGCGAATGGTCGTATTGTTAAATCGGGTGATAAATCCTTGGCACATGAATTAGAGGATAAAGGCTACAGTTGGCTCGATGAGACGGAGCAGGCATGAGCGAATCCCTTGATTTTTATCAGCAGATTGCAGTTTCTCAGGTTTCCAATGTTCCGTGGCTCGCTCATTTGCAAGAAAACGCTATAGCTGAATTTAGTAAGTTGGGTTTTCCTACCCGTCACTGTGAAGATTGGAAATACACAGCTGTCGATTCGTTTTTGCAGCGGTCGTTTTCAAGCGAGCAAGGCTTTTCTACCAAGAGTGCTAAGTCTAGCCATTCGTTACAACCTCTATCAGCGCTTCCTGTGGGCGTTGATCATCATGTGATTGCTGTCAACAATGGTCAGGTGTTGATAACAGATGCATTGAAAAAAAGCTTGCCTGCGGGTGTTGTGGTGCTACCAATGGCTGAGGCCATTGTTTTGCATGCGGATAAAATAAAACCCTATTTAAGCCTTATTTTGCAACAACAACACGGGTTTCAAGCATTAAATACAGCCATGCTCCACAGTGGTGTATTTATTTATGTACCTGCAGGTGTTGCAATGACTACGCTGTTGCTTCTCACACATTATCAAGACAATGAGAATCAAGCGACGTATATCCGTCATTTGGTGGTTGCCGAAGAGGGAAGTTCTCTTAGTCTTATTGAAGATTATCAGGGTGAAGAAAACACAACTTATTTTACCAATACTATTACGGAAGTGTCGTTAGCTCCACGTGCAACTCTTACACATTACAAATTTCAGCGCGAGGGCAAATTGGCTTATCACGTTGGCCATATGGCTGTAAAGCAAGCAGCAGGTAGCCAGTTTGCTAGCCATTCGTTTAGCGTTGGTGGAAAATTAGTGCGCAGTGATATTACTATTGGGTTGGCAGAGCCCTTGGCCCAATGTTTTATGAATGGCGTGTATGCGCCGGCAGAAGGTCAGCATATTGACCACCATACTGTCGTTACTCATGACGCGCCAAATTGCCGCAGTGAGCAAGATTACAAAGGTATATTAAGTGGTCATTCACGTGCAGTTTTTAATGGTAGAGTTATTGTAGCAAAGGATGCACAGCACACTGAGGCTAAGCAGCAAAATAAAAATTTATTGCTGTCAAAAAATTCTGAAATTGACACAAAACCGCAATTGGAAATTTTTGCCGATGATGTGGTGTGTACGCATGGTGCTACAGTGGGGCAGTTGGATGAGGATGCGTTATTTTATTTAGCAACGAGAGGTATTGGTCAAGCTGATGCGACGCGTTATTTGGTGCAGGCATTTGCTGTGGAAAATCTACGCAGTGTTGCAAATGACGAGCTTAGAAATTGGATAGGGACATTAATAAATCAGCAGGTGGGATAACATTATGAGCAGAGCTACCGATTTGATTGAGTCACTGGATCTTGAGGCAATACGTAAAGATTTTCCTATTTTAAACCAGACTGTCAACAACCAACCTTTAATTTATTTTGATAACGCAGCCACCACTCAAAAGCCAAAAGCAGTCATTGATGCAATGACGCATTATTACATGCATGATAACGCTAACGTACACCGTAGCATACATGCATTAAGTGCGCGTTCTACTGAGCAGTTTGAGGCCGCTCGTGAAAAAGTGAAACGTTTTATCAATGCCACTCATTCGCGCGAATGTATTTTTGTTCGGGGAACGACAGATGCTATCAATTTGGTCGCACAAAGTTTTGTAGCGCCGCGTATTTTACCTGGGGAAGAAATCCTTGTTACGCATATGGAGCATCATTCTAATATTGTCCCTTGGCAAATGGTTTGCAAAAAAACTGGCGCTACACTTCAGGTGGCTCCTATCTCGATTAAAGGCGAGATTTTGCTGGATGAATTTGAAAAAAAATTAGCAAGAAATCCTAAATTTGTCGCCATTACCTATGTATCTAACGCATTAGGTACTATTAATCCTGTAAAGAAAATGATTGAAATGGCGCATGCCCATGGCGCATTGGTGCTTTTGGATGGCGCTCAAGCCACGGCACATCTACCGATTGATGTCCAAGACTTAGGCTGTGATTTTTATGCTTTTTCCGGTCATAAAATGTATGGGCCCACAGGTATTGGTGTGTTGTGGGGTAGAGAAAATTTATTAGATAGCATGGCCCCTTATCAGGGTGGCGGTGAGATGATTAATTATGTCACGTTTGAGTCAACTGAATATGCGCCCTTGCCGTACAAGTTTGAAGCAGGAACACCTAATATCGCAGGTGTGATTGGTTTAGCTGCAGCGTTGGATTATCTATGGTCAATAGACATGGAAGCGATAGCCGCATATGAGGCGTATTTACTTGCCTACGCGACCGACGCGGTGACGTCAGTGAAGGGTTACAACCTTATTGGCACGGCGTCTCAAAAAGTGCCTATTGTTGCATTCGTCCATGGAAAAATTCATGCACATGACATTGGAACAATTCTTGATAGCGAGGGCATTGCTATACGTAGTGGGCATCATTGTGCTATGCCACTGATGGATTTCTATGATGTGGCGGCCACGAGCAGAATGTCGTTGTCCTTTTACAACACGGTGCAAGAAATTGATCGATGTGTAAGTGCATTGCATAAAGTGAAAGAGGTTTTTGCCTAATGATGGATTTACGTGAGCTCTATCAGGAAATCATTATCGATCATAATAATAACCCGCGTAATCATCGGGAAATGGTGGATGCTACGAGTCAAGCAAGGGGGTTTAATCCTTTGTGCGGCGATAAACTCACCGTTTATTTGCAGATTAAGGACGGTGTTCTCCATGACATCACCTTCTTGGGATGTGGTTGTGCAATATCACAAGCGTCTGCATCTCTTATGACTGATGCACTGAAAGGTAAAACGGTTGAAGAGGCGCATGACTTATTTGAACGATTTCATACCATGTTGACGAGTGATGCAGACATGCCATTGACGTCCATGGACAAGTTAAGCGTGCTGGCGGGCGTTCGAACTTTTCCTGCACGTGTTAAATGTGCCACCTTGGCATGGCATACATTAGACGCGGCACTTAAAAAAGAGCCAGTGACGGTGACCACGGAGTAGTAGGCTATGTTCGGTTTTAAAAAAAAGCAAGATAACGATGTGTTAAAAGAGTCGGTTATCGCTGCATTAAAAACAGTTTTTGATCCTGAAATTCCAGTGAATATTTACGATTTAGGTTTGATTTATGATGTGGGTATTAATGAAGAACAACACGTCCATATTCAAATGACCTTGACCTCGCCGGGTTGCCCTGTGGCCCAAACCTTTCCTGGCACTGTTGAGCAAGCTGTTAATCTCGTTGAAGGGGTTAGTGATTGTAATGTGGAGCTTGTATGGGATCCACCATGGACTCAAGAGCGCATGAGCGAAGTCGCACGCCTTGAATTGGGTATATTTTATTAAACATGAATTATTCTGACTCTGACTGGCGTCCATCGGCGTCTATTGATGCATTGCGTACGCGCGCCGACATTATTAGCCGTATTCGTAATTTTTTTAATACACGCGCATACCTTGAGGTTGAGACGCCCGTGATGGCGCGCTTCGGAATAACAGATGTCTATTTATCCAATATAAAAGCCATTTTTCGTGGCGAATCTTATTGCCTGCAAACATCCCCTGAATATCACATGAAGCGTCTACTAGCTGCTGGCAGCGGACCTATTTTTCAATTGGCGCGTGTGTTTCGTGATGATGAACTTGGTCGATGGCACAATCCTGAATTTACATTGTTGGAATGGTATCAGCTGGGTATTGATCATCACGCGTTGATGGAAGAGGTTGATGATTTTTTGCAGGAAGTGCTTCATTGTGCGCCGATGATTAAAAAAACCTACCAGCAAGTGTTTATGGATAATTGTGATATCGATCCTATGCTTGCTAGTGTTGGTGAGTTGCAACAAACACTTCTGCGTTTTGATTTAGATGGTGTATTGACGGTGAATGAACAAGACCGCGACCAATATTTATTTTTACTCATGAGTCATGTCATTGAGCCTGCGCTGGCAAAGATTGAGTCTCCGGTAGCTGTGTTTAATTTCCCAGTCTCTCAGGCAGCTCTTGCTAAAATTAATGAGGGTGTTGCTGAGCGTTTTGAAGTGTACTATCGCGGTGTCGAGCTTGCCAATGGTTTTCATGAGCTTACTGACGTAAGCGCCCAGCAGGCGCGGTTTACTCAAGATAATCAAGCACGGATAACCCATGGCTTAGAGGAGAGTGCACCTGATACCTATTTATTAGCAGCCCTTGCCCACGGCTTGCCACCTTGCAGCGGTGTGGCTCTCGGGATCGACCGATTGCTTGCTCTGGTGCTTAATGAGGCATCAATAGCTGCAATTTTGGCATTTGATTTCTCCAAAGCTTGAATTATATACAACATATATGCTTTAATTTGAAACAATTTTGAGATGGTACATTATCTATCAACGTTATAAATTTTTGAAAAGTATTTTGATATTAAAAAAATAAATGAAAATTTTATAGCTTACTCGTTGTCATTTAAATTAATAATCTTTGTGCTTTGGATATAATATGACTGGTGCTGCTAGCGCAAAAACACTTCTTAAAGAATACAATCAGGAACAATACAGGGCGTTTACTCTTAATAAAGAACCCACCCTTGTTTTGCCAGGGGTATCTTCTGTTCCCTGGGTTGGGGGGTCTCAACGACGCGATCGGTATCAGAAAAAAATATCACATATAAAAGACGACCACCATGTTAAATTTATTACTAAGAATGATGAGCCCTATGCGTTTATTTGGCAAACCCAGGAAACACATTTAAAACAAGCTCTTCGCTGGGGAATTGTTAAAACGCAATCTATTACCGGAAAAGTAATTGCCTCGCTGGGTCAATATCGCGTGGTAGCCCATGAACGAGTTGTAAAAGGAATGATAAGCAACTCACACGCCATAAAAATGAAATTACTCGATCTTTTTCAAGATCGTTTTGAAGCACTGCAAGCTATTGAATCACTCGTTAATAAAAACAATACAAAAAAAGAGTATCAAGACGCGCTTCTACACTATATCCAAACATTGGAAAAAATAAATATTAATTTAAACACCTATTTTGATGATGTTGATCTGTCGGGTGTAAATGAAAAGTATAAGCATCAAATCAAGGATAAGATTAAAGCGGATATTAAAAGAACCTACGATTATCTTCGTTCATTAAATGGTAAAGCAAATTTTCGGCAGCATGCTAGCGTACGGGGAGGGGACTCTGCCATGGTGTTTGTTAAACAACAAATGATCCATGGTCTTTATGAATTTCAAGGCGTTAACCAAGACTTAACGTATAGCAGTCAACGTTATTTTGCGCTAACCCGGGGCAAACTGAATGACTTTATAGAGGATGCGCGCAAAGAGATTGATGATCATCAGCCTGATTTACGAAATGCAGTAACTGCTAAACATCATGGGCTTTATGCCGAAGGTAAAGATAAATTGGTATCTTATGATTTTTCTGATGACAAATTAACACCTGCCCGTGAACGTGAAATATTATCAGCCATTAGTTTTATTGAAGGATGGGACGTTCTGCAATGTGGCAAGAATACATCCCCAACCGTAAGTAATAAATCTGGCAAAGAACAACTACAAACCATCGCCGCGACGGAATGGAAAACACATAAGAATTTCCTCGCCGGAATAAAAAGCATTGGTTTATATATTCTAAAAATATTACAAGGGATTTTTGTGGCAACCCATCCCATAGAAGAAAAACCTTGGAAGAATCATCGTTTTAAGTTGATTGGGGAGAAACTGCACAAATATACAAAACCAAACGAACCGTTATGGAAAAAACCATTGAGATTTTTCAAAAAAATAGCTCACGCTGTAATTGATATATTAAAAGGAGTGTATGATTTTGGTACAAATATTATTATTAAAATGCCTACTAGTATTATCAATGATTGGGAGTCAAGCCAACGTTTACCGCCTTTAGAAAACACATTAACTCACGCAACAAAAACAATCCGCTCAATTACCCTAATGGAAAAAATACGCCTTAAAAAAATATTAAAGCGCTGTCAGTATAGTTCAACCCACACGGCAACGCCGAATACTAGCACATTAGCAGAGGTAGATTATGATCTTACTGCGGGTGATCAAAACGATATTTTAACGGCTATCGCTCATGGACTAAATGGATTTAGCAGCATTTTTACCCATCATATTTATGCTAAAGACCCTATAGCTGGGATTATTTTTACTGGCGCCTATGCAGTAGGTGCTGGGGCAATTTACCTACCGTCGGCAACTGCCTCGATTTTTGGTACCGGTTATGTGCAGTGGTTTACCGATTTTGCACATACAATGGGTGCCTCTAAATTAACTGCCACCATAGCAGGAAGTTCAACCCAAGCACAATTGTTTGTGACCGGATGGGATAGTGTGATGCGTGGCCCAAATGGAAGTGCTATAAAAGCACTGTATCAATATGGAGAAGATCCATTAACGATCAGCGCATACTTCTTGTCTGCCTACTGTTTAGG
>CAXNER010000002.1:0-16419 GCA_964201315.1 Legionellaceae bacterium | reverse complement strand
GAAACTTACATCGTTTCCTGTTACGATGAGAAAAATTTGAGATGAATAGATAACTTATGTTTAAACGCCAACTCACCGATATTTTAGTGAAGACAGTAGCAAGTTTTCCTGTAACAGTACTGACTGGACCACGTCAAAGTGGAAAAACGACACTTTTGCGTTTGGCTTTCCCTGAGTTTACTTATATTAGTTTGGAGTCTCCAGATCAACTGATGATGGCTAAAGCCGATCCTCGAGGGTTATTACAATCCTATCAACAAGGGATTATCATTGATGAAGCACAAAATTATCCGGAGTTATTTTCTTATATTCAAGAACTAGTTGATATTGGCAATAAGCCTGCAAAAATAATTCTATCTGGTTCCCAAAATTTTTTACTTGCTGAAAAAATTAGCCAAACCCTTGCTGGTCGCGCTGCACTTTTTGAGTTATTGCCATTGACCTACGGGGAATATATTTCTGATAAAAATAGCGTTGTACCATCGTTGTGTGAATTTCTTTACCACGGGGCTTATCCACGTCCTTATCATGAAAATTTACCTACCACGATTTGGTATGATAGTTATATTAAAACCTATTTAGAGCGCGATGTTAGAAGTATTATTAATGTGCGTGATTTATCACAGTTTCAGCTATTTTTAAAATATTGCGCGGGTCAACATGGGCAAGAGTTTAATGCAAGCAATATTGCAACTGCTTTAGGAATGTCACAAACAAATGTTATGCACTGGCTAAGTATTTTAGAAGCCAGTTACATTGTTTTTCGGTTACAACCATTCTATAAAAATTATAGAAAAAGATTGTCCAAGCGAAGTAAACTGTACTTTTATGATACCGCTATCGTTAGTCATCTTTTAGGAATTGAATCGCCCGAACATTTAGCCATCCACGCCAGTCGTGGCGCTATTTTTGAAGGTTTTGTGATAACAGAAGTGATTAAAACATTTTTTGCGTTGGGAAAACAACCATCGCTGTATTATTGGCGGGAACATAGTGGGCTTGAAATTGATCTACTTATTGAAAGGGCTGATCAATTGATCGCGTTAGAAGCCAAATCAGGCATGACAATAGGTTTAGAGCAGCTATCTGGGTTACAAAAATTACAACGTACTATTACTGATATGCCTTTACAGAGTTTACTTATTTATGCCGGTGAAACTGGCAAAACAATTAATAAAACACTAATTTTACCCTGGCGAGATTTTGTATCATATATTTAAATATACCTAGCAGAAAAACCAATAGCATCAATCCGGTCTCTTCTAGTCCGTGGAAGGTATATCCCCCGGACTAGGAGCTTAAAGAAACACCATATTACTTATCTTCGATCATAAAACACTGATGAATTCGTGGGTTGCGTTTAAAATCAACATCAATTGTCTCTGCACTAATATCGCGCACGGTATAATCTTCAATAATTCGCGGTGATAATTTAAATTGCCGGAAGTTGCTCGAAAAATAAAGGATGCCACCTGGATAAAGCAATCGCATAGCAGAACTAATCAGCGACTCGTGATCGCGTTGGATATCCAAGGTCTCTGTCATTCGTTTCGAGTTCGAGAAGCTTGGTGGATCTAAAAAAATAACATCAAAACGATCCCTCGTCGTTTTTAACCAATTTAAACAATCAGACTGAATAAATTGATGGTTGGACGTTTTAATCTGGTTAAGCTTGAAATTATCTTCTGCCCAATTTAGATAGGTTTTAGATAGATCTATATTGGTGGTTACTGCACCGCCTAGGGCGGCATGGACACTGGCTGTCGCCGTGTAGCAAAAGCAATTGAGAAATTGTGTATCAGGCGGTAATTGTGCAAACTTTAAACGCAAAGGACGGTGATCTAGAAATAGGCCCGTGTCTAAATAATCATATAAATTTACAAGTAATTTTGCGCGACCTTCATTGACCACCATGGTGCGCTGCGTCTGACCCATTTTTTGGTACTGGTTCGTCCCTTTCTGTTGTTTACGCTGCTTAATCACCACGTTTTCAGGTGCAATGCCTAGCACACCAGGAACCACACGATGAACATCGAGACTACGCTGTTCTACTTTATGCGCGGCAATGATCGACGGCGCTGCATATTCTTGTAGAACAGCATGATCATTGTAAATATCAATTGCATAGGCATACTCAGGTAAGTCAGCATCATATACCCGGTAGCTGCTTATTTGATTCCTTCTAGCCCATTTCTGCAAGTGAGCATAGTTTTTTTGCAAACGATTCACTAGCATTTCAGCACCCGGAGATAGTGTGCTCTTCTCCGCATTTTTTAGTACGTTGGTCTCATCAATAGCCACACAATATAATTTGCATTCAATCGCACCATTAAAAAGGGTGTATTTTTTGCCCGCACGAAGACCCATGGCCCTGGCAAGCAGTGGATTGGCCGTAAGAACCGCGGCTTGAAAGCCTTGGTAGTGGGTATGTAGAACGGTGCCCAATTGTTGGTAAAGCGGGATTAGTGGTGTTTCATCGCTTAGGCGCTCGCCATAGGGAGGATTGCAGATCAATAAGCCTTTTTCTGCCGTGGGTTTGCAATCGATGAGTGCTGATGCGTGAAACTCAACGAAGGGCGTGACTCCCGCACGAAGAGCATTAGCATGAGCCATCGTAATTAATTGAGGATCGATATCCGAACCGCTTATTTTCACTGTGATAGGCGTGGCTTGTTGTAATGCATCTGCTCTTAGTTGTTCCCATAGCGATGGCTGATGCGCGGCCCAATGATGCAAAGACTGATCATCACGAAGAAGGCCTGGAGCCATGTTTGCCGCCATCATTGCGGCTTCAATAACAATCGTGCCTGAACCACAAAAGGGGTCATGCAAAGCAAATCCTTCGGCAGCTAATTGCGGCCATTTTGCGCGTATGAGCATAGCTGCAGCTACATTTTCTTTTAGTGGTGCAACACCGGCCTGGATTCGATAGCCGCGCTGATGCAGGCTGTATCCGGTTAAATCAAAACTAACGGTAAGTTCATCGTTTTTTAAATAAGCATGCAGGCGCACTTGGGGTGTATCACGTTCAATAGCAGGCCGAACCCCAGAGAGCTCACGGCTTTGGTCGACGATGCCGTCTTTAACAACTTGTGCACCAAACATGGTGTTCCGAATTTCAGGCGATGAGCCGTGAAACTCTATAGCCAAGGTCTTCTCCGCAGAAAAAACAGTCTGCCAAGGAAATTGACGACACAGTTGGTATATTTCTTGTTGGTTGGGTGTGGGGCCACTAAATAAAATGAGCTGAACCCGATTGGCTAACCGCGACCACAAACACAGGCGGTAAACCATTGATAAATCGCCTTCACCATAAACCCCATGAGGACTTACTCGTGACACGTGTAAACCAAGGCTTTTAAGCTCGTCTTCCAGTAGATACTCTAATCCTTTTGGACAGCTGACAAATAATGAATAAATCATTGTATACAGGACCTTAAATAACGAAACAGCGCTTTACCTGCGCCGGTATGAAGGTCCTTTTTCTGCTCATCGACCGCTTTTTTTATGAGTTGACGAAGTTGTTGAACATCCGCCTGTTGATGAGCGGCAACAAACTCAGTTAAGGCATCCTTTCCCTCATTAATTAATCGTGTTCGCCAATGTTCCGCTTGGTGAAATTCAGCTGATGTAGCGCTTGCCTCAGCAAGTAATTGCTCATAACTAGCAAGAATACTTTCACTTTCAGATGAGCGCATGAGTTTACCAATCAATTGCGCTTGACGCCTTACCGCGCCATGACTTTTTAATAGTTTTGCATCAAGAATGGCTCGCCTTAAATTGATTGAGAGAGGCAGCGTATCGAGTTTTTCCAAACTTAATGCAATGAGTTCAACACCTACTTTTTGTAGGGCCTCAGCATCTCGTTTCTTTTGTGATTTACTTTTTGGTTCATCCATTTGTTATCTCAAGGTTAACATTAGGGTCTATACCTGCCATGGGTGAATGGTATAGATCCTAGGTATTTTGGTGTGTTTGCAAAAGCTCGCTTACCCAGAAATTTGCAAAGGGGGCTAATTATATACTTTTAATGAGTCCGTTTGCGAATTAAACGATACTTTGGGTCTAGAATGCAGATAAGTTCGGCCAATAGCGATGAAATTATAGATTAAAATAATCAATAGTAATTAGTGCAACCATGAAATAGTTAAATGGGTAAATAAAGGTAGGGTGATAAATACACCCAAGCATCCCGCCAAACTTAAGATTAACGTTTTTTTCAATGGAATTTTATTTTGTTGTAGAAACACGAGGGTGGTTAATGGTTGCTGCATAGCCCCGGCCGTCGTCATGATGGGAAAAGCAATCAGTGGTGATGCGCCTAACAAGAACAATACACCTTGAACCATTGCAAATAATCCAATGCCCACCGATGTAAGTGCACCGCAAATGACCAAAGCAACAAAGCCAATGAACAGTTTCCAATGACGTAACTCCATTACATCACCATCTGTAGGTAGCAGGCGAAACTGGTGGCAAAGCAATAAGCCAATGATCAAAAGAAAACAACACATCATGGCCAAGCGAATGGCTTGTTTGCTTAAGCGGCTAACAATTGCACCACCCACCAACCCGCCTAAGCATGTACCGAACACTAAAGTGGTCAGCGTGACGAGATCGACATCAATTAATTGCATGAAAAACAACGACTCAATTGTTCCTGGAATAACTTGAGCACCATTATTAACAGCAGGTAATTCATCATCATGAAACGTACCTAATAATTTTGCGAAAGCGACATTGACTGCAAAACTACCCACGCCCACCGTGTCCGCAACAAAGGCAATAATGCCGCTAATGATTAATTTGGCATATTCCAATGTCGATAAATAAATCGGGGCTTGCAAGGTGAGTTTGTAGATCATTGTTGCGACACAAAACAAGCTTAATATTAATATGATGGAGGTGATCATTGTCATTGCCATAAATAGTCTCGTGGGTGATGTTACAGTAGCTTCGCACTGGTTTAAAGCTTGGGATGGTTGTGCTATCAGTTTTTGGGGCGGCCTTTTAAGGTTATTTCTTAAGGCAGATCACACCCGTAAATAAAAAAGCTTAAAACATCAAAAAACGTTAGTTATAGTGCAATAGGTCGTGGTAGTTGATTTCAACTGCTAAATGTAAGCTAAGGAGAGCGTCACTTTAACAAAGGAACATTAACGGAACATTAAGTGAGAAGGGTTTTAACCCATCTGCACAATAGGTTTTATAAGACCCCCTCGCTCATTTGACTTAAATCAGCTAAACCAGGCTCTACATCGGGGGCGCTTACTAAAATCATACTGTGGCGAATCACTGTCTTCCAAAATAAAGAGATGGTTGTTTGGTTGCCATCACTCGTGCCTGTAGAGACGAAAATGCCACTTATTTTGCTAATTAAAGCGCTTTTTACCCACGTGGTTCAATTAAATGGGGTTAAATAGTCCATTTAGCAAATAAAAACACTACGTTGCCAATTTCCCCTCTAGATCCTGGGATATAGGTTGCAAACAACGCTACCTTTCGGTAATTAAATGAAAGCCAGGGAAGGGCCCCGGGAAAGGGGATGCCGTGAAGTATATCACGGCGCTGAGTTATTAATACGGAGTAACCGGCACCGACACGGGTATTTTCATTTAAGTGCGCTATTTTTAAAAAGGCATAACCAACAACTGGCTCTAAATTTTTGTGGGAGTCAAGAAAGGCAAAGGCCGAGATTCCATGCCAATCGCCGTCTTCATCATAAAATCCTTTACCCAGTCCTCCACCCCATGCGAGCTCATTGTACCGGCTTAATTTTTCTTTTGGGTAGGAGTAGCGATTGTGCCAAGAATAGCCGGTTACATAAAGTTCCGTATCACCCTCTTTCCATATTTGATGAAGACGGTGGCAAGCATGCGCTGACCATGCTGGCCAATGCGTGCAAGTGCGATCGCCGTCGGCAACTACTGGTTGCAGGGAAATAAGTAAAAATATAAAGATGAGCGCGCGCTTCATTGATTGTTCAGCATGGGTTGCGTTTCTCAATGGTACAATTTAATGATAAAGTGTTTTTTGCGTGTTTAATCAACGTCATGGTGTTCTTTACACCCCTAGGCATATTAGCATGGACTTGTTTCGTAAAAAACACATTAATCATTCGCCCCCGCAGGGTGAGCAATTTCGTCGATGTTTGTCGGTATTTGATCTTACATTTTTAGGTGTCGGGGCAATTATTGGGGCGGGGATTTTTGTTCTTACTGGTATTGTTGCCGCAACGGACACGGGGCCTGCTATTGTTTTATCCTATATTGTAGCCGGACTTGCTTGCGCATTTTCAGCACTTTCTTATGCTGAACTTGCGGCATCCGTTGGTGGTTGCGGCAGTGCTTATGGCTACGCCTACGCAGGTTTTGGCGAATTTATTGCCTGGATTGTTGGTTGGGATTTATTATTAGAATACGGTATCGGTGTCTCTGCGGTGTCTGTTGGCTGGAGTGGTTACTTTAATGATGTTTTGCTTGCATTAAAAATTCACTTGCCGGCGACTTTATTGCATGGTCCGACTGATGGCGGGATATTAAATGCTTTAGCCATCTCAATTATTTTTGCATTATCTGTATTGTTGATTTTAGGGATGAAAACCAGCGCGCGCTTTAATAACCTCATGGTATTGACCAAATTAATGGTCATTTTTTTGTTCATTATTATCGCATCTGTTGAAGTTGACCCTAAAAATTGGACCCCCTTTGCTCCGTTTGGATGGTCTGGAGTAATGAGAGGTGCGGCGTTAATTTTCTTTGCCTATATTGGGTTTGATGCGGTGTCGACCGCTGCTGAGGAAGCCATAAATCCACAACGTGACCTTCCCAGGGGGATTGTAGCCTCTCTGCTCATTTGCACCGTGCTCTATATTTTGGTGTCAGGGCTACTCACCGGTATTGCGCATTACAGTACTCTTAATGTTGAATCGCCTATAAGCCATGCACTTCTTCTGCTCGGTTATAAAACTGTAGCCGGGATAATTGGCGTTGGGGCGATTGCTGGGCTAACAACAGTAATGCTGGTGCTTTTTTATGGGTTGAGCCGTATATTTTTTGCAATGGCCCGTGATGGGTTGTTGCCACAATTTTTTGCTGTGACGCACAAAAAAACCAAAACGCCTGTAAGAATTATTGTACTTTGTGGGGCTCTAACGGCAAGCATAGCTGGATTGATACCGCTTGGTGGCTTGGCGGAACTGGTTAATATTGGCACGCTCTTTGCGTTTATTATTGTATGTTCGGGGGTTATTATTTTGCGTTACACACAACCTGAATTGGTACGGCCATTTAAAACCCCGTTTATGCCTTATACCCCTATTTTGGGGATTGTCAGCTGCACCTATCTAATCGCTTATTTGCCGTGGGTGACACTGTTGCGGTTTGTAATATGGATGGCCATAGGACTGCTTGTCTATTTTACATTTAGTCACAGAAAAAGCGCTTTAAACCGTAATATTGCTAGGCATACATAGGGGCCCCATGGTTCTAGCAAACACCATACTACTGCCAAAAGCAAAGGCAGCTATGGCTATTTTTTTCAGACCTAATATATCGATTTGAATTGGGTGGGATTAATAATTGTTGGGACGTTATTACGGCCACGATCTTTAAATATCTGTTGATCAGTGGGTATTTTTTAGTGGATTACAATGGTGATTGCTCCTGCCACCAATCCCGTTGCGGGTATGGTGAATAGCCATGACAATAAAATTAACCGCATTATCGGCCAATGTGTACCTCCCAGTCCACGTACAAGGCCCGTGCCCGCGATGGCACCGGTTACCGTTTGTGTGGTTGATACAGGTACTCCAAACTCAGTTGCTGCAAAAATAATAGCCGCAGCACTTGTCTCTGCAGTACATCCACGCAATGAGTTGAGTGTTGTGATTTTAGTGCCCATCGTATGAACGACTCGCCAACCCCCGGCCAGTGTACCGAGGCTAATCACCAATTGACAAGAAATTATCACCCAAAAAGGCACATAAAATGCGCCATCTAGCCATTCGTTGGAAAAAAGTAGTACGGCTATAATGCCCATGGTTTTTTGTGCATCATTGCTACCATGTGTCAAACTTAACAGTGCTGAAGAGGTTAATTGAAGGCCCTTAAACCAACGCTTTAATGAGTGCTCACTTTTATGACGCACTAAATGGGTTAGGGCGTAGGTGAATAACAAGCCCATCAACAATCCAACGGCAGGGGTAATAAAGATACCAATAGCAACCTTGATAAAACCTGATAGTTTTAAGGTTGTAAGCCCTCCTCGCGCAATGGCAGCGCCCGCAAGACCGCCGATAATTGCGTGCGATGAGCTAGACGGTAACCCGAAGTACCAGGTTAGTAAGTTCCAGGAGATTGCACCGATAAGTGCCGCAAAAATTAGTTTTGTATCAATAATGCTTGTATCAATTAGGCCGCTACCAATAGTTTTCGCAACCATTAAATTAAAAAAAATGAAGGCGATAAGGTTAAAGAATGCAGCCCACAGCACAGCTTGGCGTGGTGTTAATACACCCGTCGTCACAATAGTAGCAATAGAGTTCGCGGCATCATGAAATCCATTGATAAAATCAAAAACATAAGCTATAAAAATTACGCTTATTATAAAGAGTGTGCCTTGGTCCATGGGTCGTGTTCCCTAGATATAATAACTGCTTTTCGTCATTAACTTAGATACACCCTGCATCATTTTCTTCATTAAAAAAGGTAATTCAGCGGCTCCCGCCGCAGTTGCCATTTCGGCGTGGTGCGTTTCATCGGTTTGCATTTTAGATAAAATTGCTTTGGTCTTTATGTCTTGTGGCGGTAAATGTTTGAGATGCTCTTGTAAGTGTTTTGTTACTTGTCGTTCTGTTTCGGCAACAAACCCAAGGCTCCATTGATCGCCTGCAAAACCTGCAAGTGCTCCGATCACAAGGGAGCCACCATACCAAAGAGGGTTAAGTAAACTAGGTCCACTTTTTAGTTCACATAAGCGTTCTTCACACCAAGCTAAATGATCAACCTCTTCTGCAGCGGCTTCTGTCATTTGCGCTTTTACCGTCGTTAATTTTGCAGTCAATGCTTGCCCTTGGTAGAGCGCTTGAGCAGATACTTCACCGGCATGATTTACACGCATCAATCCTGCAACGTGTTTTTGTTCTTGCGCATTGAGTGATGGTTCTGTGATCCCTTGGCTTGGATTTGGCCTGGTGCTGCTTCTATGTGTGGGCACAATTAAGGTGCGCAATGCTGTATCTATTCCACATAAAAATTTATCAAATAAGCTTAATTGGCGCATTGTTAGCTAGATTCCTATACTTATTAATTGTGGGTTGCTTCGCAAGAATAACATTGTCACCATCGCGATGCGAAGCACCGTTCTTACTCATGAACAACGATTTTTTCTTGTTGACCTAATCCTATGATTGATAAAATAACTTTATCGTTTGGTTTTAAATACATATTTTCTCCCCAGCTTTTTGCATTGCCAGGGGCTGAGCCCATTGAAATGATATCACCGGGGTAGAGGGTAAAATATTGACTTAAATAGCTGACAACCTCTTCATCATTATGAATGTAATCAATCGTATTAAAATCTTGACGTATTTCCCCGTTAACCCAAAGCTTGATTTGCAGGTTGCTTGAATTTGGTATTTCATCTTTTGTTACTAAATAGGGGCCAATTGGGGCCGCATTATCAAAACCTTTACCTTTTGTGTATTGCTTATCTTCCGTTTCTAGTTGTAAATAACGATCTGATAAATCATTGATACAGGTATAGCCGAGGATATGTTCTTTGGCGTTTTCTTTATTGATGTATTTACCTTTTTTCCCGATGACGACACCTAATTCGGCTTCCCAATCTAGTTTTTTAGTATGGCGTGTATACAAGATAGGATCGTGTGGACCACACGCCGCAGAGGTGGGTTTTAGAAACACGACCATGTCAGTTTCTGCAATCGGAGGGACGCCCATTTGCTGTGTATGAAGCCTTGAGTTGTAACCCACACAAATTATTTTACCGGGCAAACCAATGCAGGCCCCTAGCCTGGTGTTTTTGTCGACCAATTGTAGGTGCTCAGGATTAAGTGTTTTTAACTGATCAATTATCTCCGAATTATTAAGCGCTTGTGGACTAATGTCAGTAATAAACCCGGCGAGATCACGTATATTACCTTGGTCATCTATCATGCCGGGTCTTTCCTTACCAGCTTCCCCATACCTGACCAGTTTCATCAAAGGCCTCCTAAAGTGAACTAGACTGACTCACATTAAATTTCAGTAAGTTTGTCCAGTATAAAATGCTCGGATACATTCATTATAGCTTGGAATAAAAAGACAGTTTAATTTTTTTAAAAAAGGCTGAATTTCACCGTATTTTTACGGATTGCCGATAAAATTAAGCCCGATTAATCTGGAGAGTACAGGGAAGAAATCGAGGGCTTATCATGGTTGATTATGAAATTAATGAACAGAAGTTAAGCTCGTTTGCTAATCTTAAGCAATTCCTTATGGAGACTTTGACAGCAAATTTTACGCAATTTGAATCTGAGGCAAGAGAAAAAAGACATTATTCTGGTGTTTTTAAATGCACCATGGTGAAAGAAACGTCTTTGTCTGCGCTCAGCCTATGTGCATTGCTAGGAAAGGACGCTCATGTCGAGTATTTACTTTCCCTGGGCTGTATCACACCGGAAGCAGATGACAATTTACCACTTAGATTGGCCTCTGTGAAGGGCTCTTTGCCCGTTGTTAATCGTTTTTTAGAATTTGGAGAAGTTTTAAAGAGACTCACGTTTGATAGTAATTTTGTACTGAGAGTCGCTATTTTGAATGGCAACTTGGACTTGGTTAATCGATTTTTACAATTTCAAGACATTCAGCGTGACATTGCAGTGGACAGTAATGTTGCACTTGGGCTAGCGGCTGAAACTGGTCAGGAACAAATTTTTGAAAATCTATTGGTTTTTCCAGAGGTTTTAGATCAGATAGCTGCTGGTGACAATGAGTCATTACGCTTAGCGGCCGAAGGTGGATACATCAACATTGTAAATAGTCTTTTACAATTTCCCGCGGTTAGAAACAATATTACGGCTTTAACTAATTATGCGTTTACTTTTGCTGTAAAAAATGGCCATTTCGCAGTTGTTTGTGCGCTTTTAGCTCATGACGCGGTTCGGCTTGAGGTGATAAGGCAGGGGGTGACTTCTTTAGCGCTGGCTTCCCAATATGGTCATTTGAGGATTGTTGAGCATTTGTTAAGGATCCCAGAAATTCGAGCGACAGTTGGGATGCAAAATAATCCAGCGTTTAATGCGGCTATAAAACAGGGTCATTTTGACATCGTTCGTCTTTTTTTACAGTATCCAGAAATAGAAAGAAATTTGTTGGATCCACGCAATCTTGCTATTCGTATAGCCGCAGAAGAAGGACGGCTTGATATTTTAAATGGTTTATTATTGGTTCCTGGCGCTATAAACGGATTGATTTTTGGTGACAATGAGGCCTTAAAGCAGGCGGCAAAAAATGGTCATACTGAGGTTGTTGGACGATTGCTTCAATTTCACACTGTTTGGCGGTTGGCTGCCGCTAGTAATAATGCAGCATTCCATCTAGCTGTAAAATCAGGTAATGGGGCTTGTGCGCAATTGCTCTTAGACATCCCACATGTTTTGGCAAATGCTGCAGCCAAAGAGAATTGTGCCCTACGCATGGCCTCTGCAAATGGTCTTGAAAATATTGTTGCCAATCTTTTAAGACTTAGACGTGTCTGGAGCGCTGTGGCAATCCTTGAAAACAGTGCTCTTGTTGAGGCTGCTCGAAATGGTCATTTGAACATTGTCGAGAGACTCATGACTAATCCTGCAGTTCGGGCGGCGATAGCTCTAAATGATAATAGTGTGCTCCATGGCGCAGCTATAAATGGGCATATTGGTATTGTTCGTTATCTTGTAAATTTTGATGCCGTAGTTGGGGCCGCCGCAGCAAAGCGTAATTATATACTCATAGACGCTGTGAAGAATAACCATACGGATGTTGCGCTGTGTTTATTAGCGCTTGGGCACGTTAAAGAGCTCGCTTCAGTGCAGGCCAATGATGCATTGGTCGCGGCTATTAGAAATGGGAATGTAGACATTGTTAGTGCTCTTTTAGAGATTGATTGTGTTCGATCGAGTGTTTCTGCACATGGAAATCGAGTTTTTCGGGTGGCTTGTGAAAGCGGTCGGTTAGACATCATTCAGATTTTATTAGGTTATAGTAGTGTTGTAGAGGCAATTGCGACAGATAATAATTTTGCATTGTATTCCGCAGCTAAAGAAGGACATCTCCATGTCGTTCGGAAACTGTTAGAAAATAGACAAGTGGCAGCATCTATTTCAATAGACCAAAATGCCATATTTAGAATCGCTGTAGCCGGTGGACACACAGAGACGGTTAGATACCTTCTCAACTGGCCTAGTGTTTCACGTGATATTAGTGCCTGTAATTATGAATCATTAGGCTTAGCGGCCGAAAAAGGTTATTTGGATATTTTAAATCAATTATTACAATTTCCTGGTGTTTCTGATGGGATTGTAGCGCTTGTTCGTCATGGATTATGCGCGGCTTGTAAGAATGGCCAGGAGGATGTCGTTGATAGGCTTCTAGAAATAGAAGGCGTGCGTATGAATGCCTCACAACTAAATAATATGGCTCTTCTTCTGGCTATAGAAAAAGGGCACTTGTCTATTGTTAGAAAACTTCTTGCCCTTGACGCGGATGGCCGCGCGCTCACTCTGTGCGGAAAACAAGCCTTTTTGCTCGCAATAAAGCATCACCATAGCGCCATTGTTAAAGAGCTTCTCCAATATGCTGCTGTGCAAAGTACGCTTGCATCAAATAAAGATGAGGCGCTCCGGTTAGCGGTTTCTCTTGATCAAATTGATGTCGTTAATACCCTTTTATTGCTTCCGGAGGTACAGGCAGAAATTGGCCGTTTGGATCATTATATTTATCGTATTGCCCTGCGGGAGAATCGCTCACAAATTATCGTCGTTTTATTAGATATTCCCTCAGTCTTTGTTTATGCAGAGATGCATGACTATCAGAATACTAGTCGCCATGTTCATGCTTATGTATCGAATAAAATGGTGGAACTAAATCTTAGAAAGATTGCCTTTGAGGGCACTCACCGTAATGGTCAGTTTGATGTTGGTATGGATGAAGCAAGAAATCTTTTTAATGTGTTGAAATATTATATTCGTCGACCTGCTAGAGATTTTCAAAGACAGATAGCTAGCTTATTGGCCATTCCACGAGTTGCTTCTATTCTTCATCAGGAGATAAACCCCGGTGTTTCAAATGAGCTATTGCAACTTGCATTGAGTCAACGAAATCAGGGTGCCGCAAACCAACTCCTTGCGTTTGCTGATGTTCGTCGCGTTGCTGTTGAGAATAATTTTTATAATCACGCCTCAGGGATTGATGTTGCACGAATTGTTCAAAATCATGAATCTGCCATGATGGCACTAACTCCCCTGGAGCAAGCACAGCTTACGATACTTGAAGATAAATACCGTAGCCAAATTGATGCTCAAGGTGGCAATGAAGCAATTTTTTTACGGCTTAAACAGCAATTGCGTGCTCGTTATCTTGCAGCACCAGCGGTCATAACTACCGCTGGTGGAACGCTACGCCTACCCTTTTCATTTAGAGAATTTCAGGCGTTAAATTTAAACAGTGAAGAAAAACAGATGGCATTAAACGCCTATTTGACTCATCCAGACCACACCGCGCATCGTTTTTTATCAAAACCTAATTTATGGATTCATCCTCGGGCCGAGTATGTTGAGATAGTCGAGCATGATCCATCTCTTCGTAGCGCCTATTTTGATAATTACATTCCAATGATTTGCTGTTTTTGGGTGGCAGCAGGGGACGCATCAGCACTAGGGCCAAATGGTTTTGGTGTATTGGGGAGGCAAGAGTATTTTATTAAAGAATTGGCTCTGTTGGGTCGGGCTCACAATTGGGATAAACAGCGACCGATACGTGTTGAAGGGCCCGTGAATGCAGATCAATTCGCACTTCTTTACTTAACGGATGACGGCGGTCGCAGAGTCATGGAGGAGTATGATGATGGGGAACTAGACAAGCCTTCTTGTAATTTAGGAATAAGACAACGTGTATTTCGCTCTCTAAAGGATCATCCTCTATTTGACCCATTGACTCTAGATCACCTTGATGAAGAAATACGAAAAATGGTGACAGAGCACTATAAACAGGTATTCGGGGCATTGCCTAATTTAAAAGCAATACAAGATGGTATTAATGGTTTTGTTTATGATGGTGTAGCGTTATCAGAGGCCATTGTTGCGCTTAATTTTAGTGAGCTTAAGATAAATGAATTAATAAGTACTTTACGAACCCGCTATGGCGAGGCGTTTGAATCAAATATTATTTTTGAGCACCATGTTCGGTCACGCTTCGCTTTAGAGTACTCACCATCGCATATTGTTAATTTTTATGAATCATTGAATGTTGGACATTTGTTGACGGTAGAGGTTGATAGGCAAGCAAGAGAAAATACAAGTGTTTGTACTACTAGTCCTGCTAGATTTTTTAGAAGAAGAGCAAGTACTTCAACTTTAAGTGAGCAAATCGTTGTGGATGATGCCAGTAGGCAAGCATCACCAATACGCCCTGTGATTGCGACAAATCCCGCGGGTTTATTCGTCGCAAGTGGATTGCGCCCCATGGGTGCACAAGAACATATAATTTTGGCTGAAGCGAGACCGTAATTAGCCCAATCTGTTGACGCTTGGCCATTGTTGAGGGATCGTTCGGTGAGGCGAGCTAGCACGTCTTCTGATTCATCAGAACTTATAGTGCCTATTTTTGTGTGATTCGTTACTCAACATTCAGTTTTTGAATGGTTGTAAAAGCCGACTTTATTTTGTCCATAAATAACGCAAGATAGACTCAACAACTGAGTTTGGGGCATAGTATGTAAATGGTTCTTGTATCAGTATTGGACATTTAATCATGAAAAAGAAGTTTGATTTAATCACTCCACGCGAGATGGAATGTGGACGATGGTTGATTCTTGGCAAGACCGCTGGGGAGACTGCAACGATTCTCGGTTTATCGAGACGTACGGTAGAAGATCATTTGGCGTCTATGAAAATAAAATTAGATTGCAGTAATAAAGTACGATTAGCGGTTACGCTGTTATCTTTTGGTGCAGATACTGGTCTATAAAATACATCTGTAATCTAGGTTTTGCGTAAGCCCCTATTATTTCTGTAAAACATAGACTCCTGGCGCGTCAGGCAATGATGCATCAAGAACCGGTGGCTTCACCAATTTTGGTGAGGAATTTTTTATTAGCCATTCATGCCAGGCTAGCCACCATGAACCTGATTTTTCATCAGCTTTTTTTAACCAGGTACTGGGAGAAAGATGGGTTGAATCTTTCTTTCTTTCGGCGATACGATAAGAATGTCCCTCATGCCCCGGCTCACTAACTATTCCCGAGTTATGCCCACCATTTGTTAGTACAAACGTCATATCGCTGTTGATGAGTAGATGTGTTTTATAGACTGATTTCCAAGGTGCTACGTGATCTTTTTCTGTGCTTACTACAAACGCCGGTAAACGAATGTTTTCAGCAATAATATTTTGGTTGTCTATAACAAAACGCCCTTCAGCAAAATCATTGTTGAGGAATAATTTTTCTAAATATTCACTGTGCATTTTATAGGGCATTCGGGTGGCGTCAGCATTCCAGGCAAGGAGAGCTATCATTCCTCTTTGTGTCCCGTGCATGTAGTCCTGAATCATTTTAGACCAAATCAGATCGTAAGAACGAAGCATTTGGAATGATCCTGCCATTTGTTTTGTATCTAAATACCCTTGTTCCCACATCATGCTTTTTAAAAAAGATACTTCGCTCTGAGTGATAAAAAGTAATAGTTGACCGGCTTCCGTAAAATCAGCTTGCGCGGCGAGAAGGGAAAGGCTTTTAAGCCTTTTATCATCATTTCCGTCCATTGCTGAGGCGGTTATCATGGCCAAAGTGCCACCGAGGCAATAACCCATTAAATGAATTTGAGTGTTGGGGATTACGTTAGAGACCGCATCAATAGCGGCCATTGCGCCCATCTTATAGTAATCGTCCATGCCGAGATTTCTATCTGAACTATCGGGGTTTCGCCAAGAAACAATAAATACAGTATGGCCCTGCTTCGTGAGCCAATTGACCAATGAGTTCTCTGGAAGAAGATCTAAAATATAATATTTCATGATCCAGGCGGGTATGATTAATACAGGCTCTTTGTACACTTTTTTCGTTTGTGGTTCGTATTGAATTAATTCTATTAAATGATTGCTAAAGACTACTTTTCCTTTGGTGATTGCTACTTGTTTCCCTGGAATGAAATGCTCAGCACCAGCA
>CAXNER010000001.1:0-17281 GCA_964201315.1 Legionellaceae bacterium | reverse complement strand
TAGGTGTCGCACCTGGCTTGACAGATCCCAATGTGGCCCTTGAGATTGCCGCGGCCTGTGATCCCACAAAACCTGATGGATACCGCGGATTTATGGTATGGGCTGGTAACTGCCCTGCTGGAGTGTCTCTTTTTGAGGCGATGGATGCCGTTCGCAACGCCCCTGAAGTAGCCTCAGAAATAGACAGAACGAGACTTCCGCTCCAAAAATTATCGCCAGGTGTCAAGGGGTTAGGGAATAAAGAGCAGCTAGTTACTAAAGCCTCCCAGCAAGAATCTTTGCCAGAGACCCATCAAACGAAGGCTAATCCAAATCAATTTTTCGTAAAAACGCCTGTGCTAGAGCCGACATTAGCAGCTTCAACAGGAACAGCCGCTCTATGCTCGGTTATGTGATACCAGCTATAACTCTACATTGAATATTCATTAATTTTATCGTTGAGTAGTGTTATTAATGAATATTCTAAGATAATAGACTTGACGATTGGCGTGAGGGGCACTAGAATTGGCGGCTTGTTTTGATAAAAATATAACCAGAGGACTGTTGAATGCCTACCGTTCGCGTGAAAGAAGGCGAAAATCCTGAATATGCTTTACGTCGTTTTAAACGTTCTTGTGAAAAAGCAGGAATATTAACCGAGTTGCGTCGTCGTGAATTTTATGAAAAACCTACTGCTGAGCGTAAGCGTAAGCAAGCCGCCGCCGTAAAACGTCACCTTAAAAAATTATCTCGTGATACCTCTGCAAGACGTACAGTCAAGCACCGACGTAAATAAGCATGGCGATAAAACCGCAGATCAATGACGATCTTAAAGATGCCATGCGCGCCAGGGATAAAGAAAAACTTAATGCCCTGCGACTAATTACGGCTGCAATCAAGCAAATCGAGGTCGATGAACGTATCGACGTCGATGAAGCAAGAATGCTAGTTATACTAGATAAAATGGCAAAGCAACGCAACGAGTCTATTAGTCAATTCAAAGCAGCTGGTCGAGATGATCTAGTTCAACAAGAGCAATATGAACTTAATTTAATTAACCAATACTTACCAGAACCACTATCAGATTCAGAAATTACGCTGATGATTGAGCAAGCGCTCACTTCCTTAGACGCCCAAAAAATGGGCGACATGGGAAAAGTTATGGCGCAATTAAAACCGCTAATGCAGGGCCGTGCCGACATGGGAAAAGTCAGCACAATGATAAAAGCCAAGCTAAATTAAACGTAATTTATGCGTGCACTTTACACGCAGTCATTTCTACTGTCGCGCTCAAATCCTGCTAGAGCGCTTTTAAGAAGAGATGACACGAATAAAAATCATTGGTGCTAACTCTTTTTTGTTCACCCCCACCAATAGCGCATAATGAACTGCAACGGGTATACACTATGATCGGTTTAATTCCACGACCATTCATTGACGAACTACTCAACCGCACAGATATTGTAGAGTTTATCGACGGCTACGTGCCTTTAAAAAAAAGAGGAACCAGCCACACTGCCTGCTGCCCTTTTCACAATGAAAAAACACCCTCTTTTAACGTTATTGCTAAAAAACAGTTTTATCATTGCTTTGGTTGTGGCACTAGTGGCAATGCAATAAGCTTTGCCATGAATTATTTACACATGAGCTTTACAGATGCGGTAGAAACCCTTGCAACTCGCCTGGGGATGCAAGTTCCTCGCGAGGGTCGGAATGAACAAAATCAGCAATCACTAAGCCTCTATCAATTTTTAGGTCGAGTATCTACTTTTTACCAGCAAACATTACGAACAGCAGGACTTGCAGCCATTACTTATCTGAAGCAACGCGGTGTGAGTGGTGAAGTTGCTCACCTTTATCAATTAGGCTATGCACCCCCTGGATGGCAAACGCTAGAGCATCATTTCAAACCAAATAAAAATGAATTAATAGCCACAGGTATGCTAATCACCAAAGATGATGGAAAAACTTATGATCGGTATCGACAACGGATCATGTTCCCCATCCACGACCGCCATGGACGGATTATAGGCTTTGGTGGACGGGCTATTGAGGCGTCACAAAAACCCAAATACCTAAATTCACCAGAAACGGCAGTTTTTCAAAAAAGTCGTGAATTATATGGTTTGCATCAAGTCCTCACGCGTCAACCCACCGTCACATCTATATTAATTGTAGAAGGCTACTTAGACGTTATTGCTATGGCTCAACATGGTATCCTAAACGCCGTAGCAACGCTTGGTACGGCCACAAGCACTTACCACATTCAACTCTTGAGCAAGTATACGAAGCAGCTCATATTCTGCTTCGATGGCGATGCCGCAGGTAGGCAAGCGGCATGGCGTGCTCTAGAAAGTAGCTTGCCACACTTAAATTCAGGTCTTGATGCAAGCTTTATCTTTTTACCAGAAGGTCATGATCCTGATAGCCTTGTTCGTGAGGAAGGAAGTACACAGTTTCTTAATCGATTAAAAAATGCTACACCTTTAAACCGTTTTTTTATCGACACACTAACCCTTGGAATAGACAGCACAACACTTGCCGGTAAAAGCCAGCTTGTGAATGCTGCAAAACCTTATTTACTTAGAATGTCAGATGGACCTTATAAACAACTTCTAATCGATGAGCTTGCTCGCATCACACGTATAGAGCCTCACCGAATTAATCAATTAATGGAAGACAGCAACACGAATCACACACCGAACACTAACAAAAATATCACCCGCTCCCCTGTTCGTCTTGCAATTGCATTACTGCTACAAAACCCAGAGATTTACGCCGCGTGCGAAAATCAACTGTCCCCAACAATGCTTGATGCTCAAAAACAACGGGTATTAAAAACCTTAATGCAGCAGATAGCTGAAAATCCCACACTAAATACAGCAAAATTGGTTGAGTCATGGCGTGATACTCCTCTGTTTGAATCACTCTCAACGCTTGCAGCATGGGAGCATCAAGTACCTGAAAATGATTTAAATAAAGAGTTTATAGACATCGTATTTTTTTTGGAAAAACAAAATCGAGAAAACCTAGTTCAACACTTGATGAAAAAGGCTCACTCGGATGGCTTGACTGAAGATGAGCGACTCAACTTACAAGACATGCTAAAGCGTCGTCATCGAGCTATCGATGATAAAACACACAACGAATAAACTGGCATGTTTGACCAAGCCAGTTTATAATTGAATCATTTTTCTGGCCTTATAGCCTTTCAAAAGCCATTTTGTGACTTTAATAAGGGTATAATTCCCATTTGTTAAGTACTTATCACCATGAATGAACAAGAAAAGCAACGCTCGGATATTACCAAGGTCATTAGCTTAGGAAAAGACCAAAATTACCTAACATATGCACAGATCAATGACTTATTACCCAACATTGTAGACACAGAGCATTTTGATGTCATTATCAGCATGCTTGAAGGCATGAACATCAAAGTCTTCGAACAGCCACCCAGTGACGATGAATTAGCGTTGCTCGGCAACACCGAAGAAGCGCCTGAAGATGTTGAAGAAGCAGCCGCCGTTCTTGCCTCCGTTGACAAAGAAACAGGGCGTACAACAGATCCTGTCCGCATGTATATGCGCGAAATGGGCACAGTGGAACTATTGACCCGTGAAGGGGAAATCCGCATAGCCAAGCGCATCGAAGAAGGCATCTACCAAGTCTTAAAATCGCTTGCCAACTATCCAGAAACGGTACAACTCGTCCTAGACGATTATGCTCGCGTACTTGTTGAAGAAATGCGTTTAAATGAAATTATCAGCGGCTTCTCTGATACTGATGAAGAAGCACCGCCAGCGAGCATTGGCTCAATGCTCGAAGAAGTGGCACAAGACGATGTTGCTACTGCTGTTGTCAGTGGTGATGATGACGGAGACGATGGCGAAGGTGGTATCGTTGAGGTTGACGATGGTCCAAAACTAGAACAAGCACAAGCTTATTTTGATGAGTTACAGGCAAGTTTTGATAATGCAATGGAATCGTTGCTAGAGCATGGCCGAACCACGAAAAAAACCGTAGAATTGCTTGCTGTTATGTCTGAGTCTTTCTTAAAATTAAAACTCACGTCAAGACAAGTCGACAAACTGACTCGCCATTTCCGCCAATTACGTAATCATATTCGCGAATTTGAACGCAATATTATGCGTCTTTGTATTGAGAAAGCCCGCATACCACGAAAATTATTTATTGATACCTTCCCTGGTCAAGAGACTGATCAAAAATGGCTAGAAACATTGATCAGTAAACAGGGTAAAAAACTCGACCTACCGCGTATCAGTGAATATGCCGACGACATTAAGCATTTACAAACCAGATTGTTCGCTTTCGAAAAAGAGCATGGTTTGACTATCAGTGAAATTAAAGAACTTAATCGACAGATGTCTATCGGTGAGGCGAAAGCGCGCCGAGCTAAAAAAGAAATGGTTGAGGCAAACTTGCGGTTGGTTATATCCATTGCCAAAAAATACACTAACCGAGGATTGCAATTCCTTGATTTAATTCAAGAAGGGAATATTGGCCTCATGAAAGCGGTGGATAAATTTGAATACCGTCGTGGCTACAAATTCTCAACCTATGCAACCTGGTGGATTCGACAGGCAATCACACGCTCCATCGCCGATCAGGCGCGCACAATTCGTATCCCTGTTCACATGATAGAAACTATCAATAAGCTAAATCGAATTTCACGACAAATATTACAAGAAACTGGACGTGAAGCAACACCTGAAGAGTTAGCTGAAAAAATGGAATTAAGCGAAGATAAAATTCGCAAAGTATTAAAAATTGCTAAAGAACCTATTTCGATGGAAACGCCTGTCGGTGACGATGATGATTCTCATTTAGGTGATTTCATTGAAGACAACAACATTGAATCACCAATAGACCGGGCCACTGCAGAAGGTTTGCGTGAGGCAACACTCGAAATTCTTGAGACTCTCACTCCGCGTGAAGCGAAAGTATTGCGTATGCGATTTGGTATTGAAATGAATACGGACCATACATTGGAAGAAGTCGGAAAACAATTTGACGTTACCCGCGAGCGAATTCGCCAAATTGAAGCAAAAGCGCTACGTAAATTACGACACCCCTCCCGCTCAGAGAAACTACGCAGCTTCCTCGAGGGAGACGAAAGCTAATTTCCAACTCTTATGCTTTTCAGCATCGTCTCTCACCGGCGAGAAATAATGCTGAGGGCTTAAAATGAACAAGAAGGTACCAAACACTATTTTTTGAGGTAAAAACTCATAAAAACGGTGGTTTTAAAACAAGTTAGCCATTACAATACCGTGCGCGGGCCCATAGCTCAGTTGGTCAGAGCAGCGGACTCATAATCCGTTGGTCCTAGGTTCAAGTCCTAGTGGGCCCACCAATAAAATCAATTAGTTACGAGTGGTTTTAGAAAATTCAAAAAAGTCATGTAGACGCAATGTAGACATTTAATCTCCCCCTTTATACCATTAACATAGAATCTAAAATGAATAACTCAATAATCATAGGTGTAAGTGGTATATCAGGTTCTGGAAAAACCACTCTAGTTAAAGCACTCTCTCAACACTTACAGGCCACTAGCCTTTTCTGGGATGATTTTGATGAAATTTCAACAGCACCAAATGATTATGTTGCTTGGTTTGAGCGAGGAGCTAATTACAATGAATTTAATTACCAAATCCTTGCAGAAACTATTCAGTCTTTAAAAAAAGGGTTCTCTCTTAACCACCCAATTAGCAAAACTACACTCACACCTACTCAATACATTCTCGTTGATGCACCTCTAGGTAAAGCTCATCATCAAACAGCCCAATATATTGATATTTTTATTCATCTTGATACTCCCCTGGATATTGCATTAGCGCGAAGGTTACAACGGGATATTAAAAATGAGTCTCTGAATAGCCAAGATGTAGAAGACATGCTTGAAGATTATCTAACCCAATCACGCAAATTATTTACAGAAGAATGTATGTGCTTGATTTCAAATTCGGCGGATTATGTGATTGATGGTATTGAGAAAACCAAAGATCAAATAAAACGTATTCTGGCCTATTTGAATCCTCTTGCTCATAAAAAGCACCCCGTTGTTATTGAAATGGTCGATGAAGTTGATGAGCAAACTGAAGAAATAATGAGGCAAGGATTTATTAAATATGAATCGCAAAATCAAATAGATGTTAATTACAAAAAATTTTCATTGGTGTTATCAGGGAAGAACAATGTTGTTTTAGGAGTCCTGCATGCATTTACCGCATTTTCTGAAATCTACGTTGAAGATTTATGGGTCGATGAATCTTGTCGTGGGCAAGGATATGGAAAAATGCTTTTAAAAGAGATCGAAGACCGTTTCAAAGGCAAAGGTTTTAATAATATTAATTTAGTGACGAGTGCTTTTAACACCCCTGAATTCTATAAAAAATGTGGGTTTAAAGCTGAGTTCCGCCGCTTTAATGAAAAGAATCCCATGCTTCCGAAAACATTTTTTGTTAAGTTTTTCGGCGAAGATATCCAAATACAGGGTACAACAACGAAAAAAAATGTCCCAACTAAGTAATTTCATGCCGCATTGCGTAATCACGGTTTTCATTCACCAAAGCATGTGCCATCCACACCACTCAACCTCGATTCTTGATTAATTAAAATTAATCCATTGATGTGACAGGCATAACCTCTTTGTTCAAAAAATAAAAATGAATAACTGGTTTATCTAAATTGAATGCATTCTCAACAATATAATATTGGAAAATATTTGCACCGTCTCCTGATGAGGATAATGGGGTATCTATACATAAATAGCTAATATTTTTAAATTCTATTTTCCACCAATAGGATAAAACTGAAATATCACCGCCAGGGATGATAGATGGATTAATCGAATGATTTACAGCAGTTTTCAAATTGATCCTTGAACCTTTAACAATCAAATCGGTTTCATCATTACAGGTAATATATCCGTAGTTAAAATTGTTGCGCGTAGATTCAAAATGATCCATACATTTTGGCCCATTATCATCTAATCCACTTGGAGCAAATAACTTTGTCATGGTTATGGAAGAATTTACCGGTGCTAAGTTTTTACACGATGAGAAAACCTCAACGGGCGGTGTAGCAAGAGCAAAAGGCGTAATGATAATTCCTGTAATCATGGTAACAATTTGTATTAACGACATTGTTTTACTTTCCTCGCGTTCATAAATTCGTCAGTATACTTCCAAAATACTGTATGACCATAGCCTACTGTTGATTCAAATGTGTAATTATAATTACCATATGTATCTGATAAATTCATTGGTGGTGTATCCCCCACGCCGAGGACATCATGGAGTGGATCAGTAAACCGATACCCCCACGGATAATGAAGCTGGTGAGCTCCTTGGGATTTTAAATCTTCACCATCCCAAAAGCATCCTCCATTAGCATAATCAATGCCTGCGGGATCAAGGGCATTATGTGCTATACCATATAACTCGGGATACTCGACCTCAACATCAGAGCACATTACCAATTTAAATCGAATAACTTTATTGTTTACAGAAGCGATTTGCTTTTTCCTAATAGCAATAAATTCATTAACAGTAGCATAACCATATGCCTTACTTTTTCTAACAAGTGCGTTCGCAATTGCAGCTCTTTCCTCAAAAGGACCATTAGGAGATGCTTCACCATACACAACTGCTGCAATTATTTGGATTTCAGATACAGTGCCAGGCGTTGCCGAACAGGTGGAGTTTTTTCTAGTACAGTGCTGACCATCCGACGATAGAGCCCATGAAGGACTGGGGCATGTATTAAAATCATTACAAGACCACCAAGGAGTATTCTTATAAGCCACCGTTCCATCAGCGCAATGCCAGGTATCAGCACCCAACACTAGGTTATCAATGGGAGAATAGCAACCAGGGTTAGCGTTTTTTGTTGAGATAGTTTTCCATTTATAACCATAGCTACCCAGGAGAGAGCATGCGTCTTGGTAGTCTTTACCCACTACTACCATTGGCGTATTAAGGATATAGGCAAGGTCTGTCTTATAATTACTAACTGGGATAGCAGGTATCGTCTCAGAAAACAATGAACCGATACAAAAGAACAAAATCAACATGTTCACAATTTGAGCTAATACAGACATAGATTATCCTTGATATTACTCGCGGTTATAACCTACATCTTTAATAGTATCCATATTAACTGTTAAGTTGATTTTTAATTCAGGCTAACTATACCGCGTCACTGTGGACGTGACGCACAGTGACGCGGCTGAATGCAAGAAAAATATTTATATATATTCAATATTTTAGCGTTTGTTTTTCAAACGAACGCAACAAGATTGAACAAAAAATTTAGAATTTGCCGTTTGCTTTTTTCCTTAAATAAGCGCTAAACGACCAGAGAATTTACCTATCAGTTCATTGCTCCAAATAGATCCCAGGAATGACTCACAGGAAGTTGGCAATGTTATGGAGTTGTCAAAACATCAAGGGACAAATGGAACTTGTGGGGCAGCCACGTCAAAGCTGAATTATCAGCGTCCCTAACACATTTAATTGACGTGGGGCACATGGGACAAAACATACAAAAACGCAATCATTCGAATGAATGTATATTGCGCCCTTGGAAATTTCTGAGGGAGAGACGGAGTTCGCTTTCGCGAATGGTATGAAAAAGGAAAATCATATTTTCAATCGGCATCAAGTTCAGTTAACAAAAAGAAGTACTGCGAAGAAAATAAATGACGGATCCAGAACTGTGCACTATTGAAGAAATCGAGAAGGCCATTAAGATATAAATGACCTGCTCGAATTTGTTGTTTTCATAAACTACTTTATTCCCCACCCCAAATTTTATCCGTAAAAAAATACAACCTCGGTGTACCAACACCTTTGATTCTTGGCTTGTGTGAGGCTTTGCCATCAGAGGCCGGTTTCAGCCAGCCGGCTTGCAATAATATCTTCGTCACCATCCGCTGATCAAATCCTTTGCAGAGTTCGTTTTTGAAAACTTCAGTCAACACCATGTATATCCGGAATCCCTGATCATCTGTTTGATAAAACCCGGCGCGGTTTTGAATTTTTTCACAGTTTGGTGAGCGAACGTTATCAAACCGGCTGGCACCATGCGATTCAAAAAATCCACGCACCTGCGCCATGATCGCGCGGTCTTCGCGATTGCCTTCTGCTCCAAAGGCGTCCATCCATGCGGTAAAACACTGCTGTGCTGCTTGAAAAGCTTCACCCTTGTTCCAGGCGGTCAGGCCAAACTGGCTGGCCAGTTCCCCGGCGGCAGCGACTAATGCAAAACGTCTTGCTACACGAATAGTCTGGCCATTCGCATTGGACTGGATTACCGTTTCAACGAAACTATGAAGATTATCAGCAATAAAACGACCCATCATTTGCCTATTGGCTACGACCTGTTGCAACCATGCCATGCCCACCGAGCCATAATAGCGGCTGGTATATTTCTTTAACGACAACGCCATAGTGGCCGGACTTAGCTGGTTATGAATTGTTTCAAACAATCCCATGCCAGCGCCGGCATCGGCTTCAATATCAGCCAAGCGGATTTCCTGACCAGCGTTGCTGCGCTGCCCTGTTTTTGCCATGAGCGATGTCAGTGATTCTTCCCCGGCAGATAAGAAAAACAAAGACCATTTGGAGGATTGCTTGACTGTTCCGGAACGTGATGCGCGTGTTTTTCCCTGTCCATTGGCCAGCAAATAAGCCGCCTCCCCTGCTTCTCGCGGATCCATCTGACTGAGCTCATCCAGAATAAGCGTGTCCTTCCGATGAGCCCGGTATGACGTACTAAAAATTTCCTGATAAATTCCACGCTGTTTCCATTTATTCACGATTAGCGAGGAGTAGCCACATGATCAAAGACAATGTCACCTCATTTAAACAATCCACCTCACCCCAGCAAACGTCACCTATCTCATTAGATGACGTCATAGCCTCTATTAAAATTTGGCGTGCGAGTAAAAAAAAGCGGAATGATAAAATTCCTGATGACATTTGGTGTCAAATTTTCAAATTGTTTGAAACGATGCCTGAATCGAGGGTGCTTGGTATCTTAGGCGTCACACAGGGACAGCTCCATACGAAAAGACAAGAAGGTCAGCTAGAAAAAACTGACCTTAATGAAGATGAGCAAGCAAAAACACAGGCAATTGATTTTTGTGAGGTAAAGCCTAAATTTCCAATAGACTACAAAGCAGCCAAGGCTTTTAGTACAACAACCTCCGTTGTTGAGCTATACAGACCCGATGGGATGCTGATGAAGATTCACATCAGCACTGACAGTTTTGAAGATTTATTACGTGCCTTTTTTAAGGGGTAGCTTCATGCTCACGATTACCGCAGCGCATCGAATATACTTGGCATGTCAAACATTCGATTTTCGTAAAGGGATTGACGGCTTTGCTGCTATTTGTCGCAGCCATTTTAATCTTGATCCATTCAGTGGGCATTGCTTCATTTTTCGCAATCGAAAAAAAACAGCCATCAAAATATTGTTGTATGACAATACGGGTTTTTGGCTATGCCACAAACGACTGTCAAAAGGCCAATTTAAACATTGGCCGACAACACCGGCCAGTGTTGTTTTGATCGATCCACAGCAATTGAGTCGTTTATTACAGCAATAATCTGGCCATACGGACTAAGCGGCGATGGCTACAGGTCTATCAACTAAATTCTGTGCATAATTCCACGGTAACCACTGTGATGGATTGGCTTGAACAAGGGTGGCATGCTGTTGCAACTCATTTAGGTAATCAAATGGGTTCACATTATTTTGTTGTGCTGTACAAATAAGGCTCATTAGGCAATCACCGACCAAAGCACCTCGCGGTGTTTTGTAAAACAAAGAGTTCCGTCTATGTCGAATGGCCATTTTAATTGCACGCTCCGCCCATGAACTATCTAATGGTGCACCAGCCACACGTAAAAAGGTAGTCAGTGGGATCCAATGCCTAAGCATGTAGCCAACGGCTTGACCAAGACCGGAATTTTCTTCACTTAACTCACACAGCAGCTGATTATTTAGCCAACAATAAAGACTTTCCATGAGTGGTTGGCTGTGTGTTTGATGATAGAGAAGACGCTGCTCGAGTGTGTATTTCTCTTGTTTGCAATGGGCATCGTGTTGATAGACACGTCCAATGATATCGAGAACCATTTCGCATTGTTTATCGAAAAAATTGAACATTTCGAAAAATTTGCGTCGTCCGTGGGTCAGACAAAAACACAAAATAAACCGTGCCGTTAAATCCACACTCATTTTTTTAGGGATGTTATTGGAACTGGCATCCATCATTGCAATGACAGGCTCATTGCTGGTGCGTTGTTCTAAAATGGTGCTTACATTATTCCCTGCATGATTTTGCCCCGTAAAAAACAGGTGTGTTTTGGCGTCATTTTTCACGGAAATAAATGCGGTGGTATGCGTGACGTGACCTTTCGCTTGTTCAGTTAGAATACGACCAGGGGTATCGTCGTATATCACGAGATCCCCATTTGCGCCGTGCTCGATTAACATAGCATGAACTGGGGCAACCACAGTATACAGCTTGTTTAACAAATCCCACTGAGTCGCATCAGCCATAGGAATGCCATGCATTGTTTGATGAAACTCTATTCGATGTAGTGGTAGCCCCATTGAATAACGCCCAATGGCTAACGCTGATGCGCAACTGACATCATATTTTGGCATACTGGCTATATCACTTGGCCAATCCGTTTGATAACGTGCTGCACACAAGCTGCAACGTAGACGTTCTGCGGTATATTTTGTCCCTGTAATAAGGGGGCTTCCCTCTAATTTGACCACTATTTTTGGTTCGTCATAACAGAGTTTGCCATTGGCATTTGCACAGACACAATCAGGGCAAAGTGCGCCAATACTCAATGTTGGATGTGAGAAAAATACGCTGTTGCAGCCTGTGTAAGCATGAGCCGACGTGCGCCCATGATTCTTGGTCGGATCCCAGACAGGCTTTATGGCTTTTTTTGTGTTAACTCCAAAACGTTTTGTTCTTGATCGGGTAATTGAGGTAGTTGATCTGCTGCATCAAAGGTTGGATCAATAACGGTCGTGCCTTTAGGGGGCTTTTTTTTATTTGAAGACCGTTCTGTTTTGAAACCAAGCATTGTTTTTAATCGGTGCATGGTAAATTTGGCGTGCTGTAATTGAGCAAGTAACCATTTGTAAGTTGCTAAAATAGACAACATTATTTTTTTGTCGTTTTCAGTGAGGAATCCTGTGGTGATACGCGATTCAACATCGATAAAATCTTGTGAGGACAGATGAATCATTTCTGGCTTTTGTTTTGTTTTTTCAGGCATGGGTTAGGCACTAAATTGTAAATTTAACGTGGGCATAGGATGATCCCATGTTTTTGAAAACTCAATAGAAAATTCAATTAATTTTTAATTTAATTATGCGGCTTCACCGGAAGGACACGTTGAAAGAGAAGGTAAATCATTGGCAGAAGCGCTGGTTGTTGCAGTAAATATAATGGTGCCTCAAGAAAAATGCTTGACCATAGACGACATAATTGTCCTTCTATCTCAGGATGCAGCAGCGGCCCCGATAAAAAAATTATAACAGGACTTACGCAAAACTTAGTTTGTAGATGTGTTTTTTAAACCAACGAAAGCTCGCAGTAGCATTATAAGATATTTTATATCAGCTTTCGGCTTTCAACGGTTTAAAAAACACATCTACAAACTAAGTTTTGCGTAAGTCCTGTATAAAACCAATAAAACTATTGTTTCAATCTTACAATCATGGCTCAAAACTTGTGAAATTTTCCATCACCCAGTAGTATTGGGGCATTCATTATACGTATTGAGGCAGATATGTTTCGAGGGAGTATCGTAGCGCTGGTTACGCCAATGCTTGATGATAAAGTAGATGTGGGGTGTTTGTGTGAATTGGTTGAGTTTCATATAAAAGCAGGTACGCATGCAATTGTTGCGGCCGGTACAACGGGTGAAGCCGGTACGTTAACTCATGAAGAAAAAAAGTTAGTTATTAAAACTGTAATTGATCAAACACGAGAACGAATTCCTGTGATTGCAGGAACCGCGGCTAATGCTACTCGAGAATGCATCGAGCTCACACAGATTGCTATGGAGTATGGTGCGCACGCGGCACTCATTATGACGCCAGCTTATATCAAGCCGACTCAGGAAGGTCTTTATCAGCATTACAGGAGGGTTGCAGAAGCAGTAGCAATACCGATTATTCTTTATAATGTTCCAAGCCGTACAGCGTGTGATTTATTGCCAGAAACAGTAGTTAGGCTTGCTAATATTTCTAATATTGTTGGTATTAAGGAAGCCACGGGCCAAATGATGCGCTTGCAGCATATCTTGCGGGATTGTGCAGGGCGGATTGATGTTTATAGTGGAGATGACTTAACAGCAGCGTCTTGGATGTTGGCTGGCGCTAAGGGTGTTATTTCGGTCACCGCAAACGTTGCTCCTCGGCAAATGGCTACAATGTGCGATGCGGCGACAGATGGTGATGCGGCATTGTGTCTGCGTTTAAATGAAGATCTCACGCCATTGCATCAATCGATGTTTATTGAATCCAATCCAATGCCTGCAAAATGGGCGGTTAGTCGCATGGGTTTGATGGGCAATGAAATTCGTATGCCGTTGACGCGTTTGTCAAATGAGCATCATCAGGCCTTAGAGCAAGTGATGCATGCGTTAAAATTGATTTAATTGAGGTAAGGTTGTGAATAAAATAGGATTAATGATAGCACTGTCGTTACTGTTGACAGCATGTTCTGCACAGTATACTAGTAATGGTGAGCAGCAGTATTTGAAGAGTCGTAATGGTGTGGGGCTCGTAGTACCACCTCCATTATCAACAGCTAATATAAGTGATTTTTATGATTTACCACTTCAAAAGCAGGATGCAAAAGTTAGCATAGTACCTTCGGCATAACACAAGGGATCGTCAAATGAGTATATTATTCATTTGACGATCGCTAGGGGTATTAGAAAGGCAGGGTTCTATACCCTTGTCTTCCTAGCCTTCTCAAGGGACAGGGGGTTGTCAATATGTCAATAAAATCAGCGGAGCTACAGGTTATTCAAGAATTATCACAGCGCATTGTGGATGCGCAGCGAAAAATTCGTATCCTTGATCTCATCAAGTGGGATGAAAACGTTAAGAAAACGTTTTTTCGTCATAAAGGCGAAAAACTTCCCGAGGTAGATGCTGACTATTACAAAAATAGACCCTTGCCGTTTGACGCAATAGAGAAAATGGAGGAATTTCGTTTAATCTTGCGTGATGCTCAAAACCAATGTGGACAATACTCCCCAATTACGCGGCTTATCAAACGACAATGTGACGAATATATTCGTGCAGTGCAAATGTTGGCATCCCGTGGAACACCCCAGTTTTCTGAAATAGCCATGGAATTGTATGGCAGTCCAAACGATGCTTTTTACTCAGGTGGACCACGATTATCAGAATTAGGGGCATTGTTGTTTGATGTGTTGACAGCCCTTGATGTGCAATTGCAATCTGAAGCGGATTTAAAGCGCTATAGCCCACAAGAGGCACAAGAATCATTGCAGGCGTCTCTAGGTGCGTTTTTTCATGAGCATAAGGGCAAGGTTACTGTCATGGTCAGTGATGATATGGTGGCTGACGCGTCAGCGGGTGCTGATAATATTAAATTAAGTCAGCATGCTATGTTTAGTGACCGAGATCTTAAGTACTTAGAAGTACACGAGGGGTGGGTGCATGTGGGGACCACGTTGAATGGTTCAATGCAACCTCATTGTTTTTTTCTTTCCAAGGGTTCTCCTTCTTGTAGTGTGATACAAGAGGGCTTAGCGGTGCTTACGGAAGTCGTTACTTTTTCTTCCTACCCTGGGCGTATGCGTAAAATCACCAACCGTGTTATAGCGCTAGACAAAGTAACGCGCGGTGCTAATTTTTTAGATGTGTATCGTTATTTTTTTGATTGTGGGTTGTCTCCTGAGGATAGTTACAATAATAGCGTGCGGATATTTCGCGGTAGCACGCCAACCGGCGGGCCATTTACCAAAGACTTATCCTATGCTAAAGGGTTTGTTCTTATCTACAATTTTATTCGATTCGCTATTAGCCAGCACCGTATTGATGCTATTCCTTTGTTGTTTACAGGCAAAATAGTATTGGATGATTTGCCTTTGTTAAGTGAATTAAAAGAGCAAGGTATTCTTACCCCGCCTGTCTATCTTCCACCACAATTTCGCGATCTTGCAGCTTTAGGGACTTGGATGAGCTTTTCGTTATTTCTTAATAAATTTGATTTAAACGAAATCCAGAAAAATTTCCGTTTTTTATTGGCATAATGCTCGATATAAACCCAATGTGATTGGGTATTGGTTGCCTGATTTAACGTTCTTATCTGCTATACTTATCGAAATAATAACAAAAAACCATTTTCTTGTGGGTGATCGTTAATGACTCACAAGAGGGTATTAGAGCTGTAGACATTGCAGATTTTGATGCTAGGTGTCATTTTTTGTTTGGCAGTAAAGGGGCGTCTGCGCCCATTGGCATTTTAATAATGTGTTAATAATTTGTGTGTATTATTGTTATAAAGATTTAAGGAGTTATCCATGGCTAAGAATCAACAACTATTAGTAGCATTGCAAGGGCTAGAATTAACCGCCGGAGATGATGCTGGAAACCAGGCCAAACTCGAGGCACTTGATGCTTTAGTAAAAGCTGAGTTAGCTCTTCGTGCCGACCCCTTCATGACAGAAGTGCGTAGGTTGAAAGACATTTTTGTGCACCCGGCTTCTTTTATACTAGATTCTGATGTAGTAGATACTGATGATCCAAACTCAAGGCTTTTCTTGACGCCAGGAGATGATGGTGGGGTTAACAATTTAAGACAGTTGCAACGCGAGGCGGCTAATAAACGTATTGAGCTTACGTTACAGAGTGCGGCGTTACCACTGAAGGATAAAATTCTTACCGCAGTAGGTATTCCTGCAATGCGGGAATTTTTAGGCACTTTACCTGAGTTTGGTACTCTGCACGCAGCACCGCATTGGAATGATGATGGGATGGGAGACCCTACTCTCACTGATGCCGTATTAGAGGGCATTCAGACGCGACTAAGTGAAGAAAATACCCGTGCAATTATTACCGAAGTGGGTGTGATTGAGGCCAACGTTGCTGAAAAAAAATTACTTGCTGATGAGGCGATCGCAGTGATTGATGGTGGAGCTGATCCTGCAACTCTTGCCACAAATATTAAAATTGCTGAAGCAAATCTCTCTCTCATGCTCACGGAACAAACTAAACTAGCCACTTATTTAGCTGTGGCGGAAAATGCAGCAAAGTTGCGCCTGCCTGGAAATGCTGTGATTACTGAGGGTATTCAAGTGAGGAGTGAAGCGCTTGAACAACAAATTACTGAAACTAAAGAACTCATTGGCACAAAAATAGATATATTAAGCAACATCATTCAGAGTAAATCAGGGGATGTGTTAACGAATTTACAGGCAAGTATTGATGCTCCTGCCATGAAACCAAAAGCACGCCGCGCACTTGTAGTCAGCGCCGAGCAACATTTTGCTGAGCTTACTAACGCTTTAAAATTAGTAAAATCAAGCGGTGCTGCGGTTCTGCCTGTTATACAGACTGCTCATGATAATGCCGCAAAGGCGTTATTAAAATTAAAGATGACTAGTTATGCGGCGGATACAAGCCGATTAATTGCAAGTATTGAAAAAAGAATTAAAAGTATTAACGAGACTACAACTAGACCTCCTACTGCAGACGCGATAAGAAGACAGCTTAAACCAGCTCAGGATGAATTACAGGAGCTTACACGCATACATGAGGCTGCTATTAAAGATTTTTCTAGTGCGGAGAGTAACTCAATTCAGCTTGGTGCAGATTTTGCTGCGGTCAAAGCAGAAAAAGACGGTATACAAAAGGCTCTTAATGATGCCAAAGAGAAGTTAAATCCCTTAGTAGAAGACTATAAAAAACCAATCGTTGCTAATATGTTCATGGAGTCCAAAGAAAGCCAAACTATCCATTTTACTGATCAAGTGGTGAGAAGCGGTAATGATTTTAAGACTGATCTTCCTGCAGCAAAACCCGCTGAGGTTGATGCCGCACGCAATACGTCAGCAGAATTTTCTGACAGGGAACAAAAAGTTTATTTTAATGGGGTTAAGCTCGGAAAAGACGATGTAATTCGCTCTACAGCTAATTTTCCTGCAGACCCTAGTGATCCTAGCAAGACCGCAAAGAAGGGACTATTGGTACAAGATCA